>JBAYOS010000069.1:0-8461 GCA_041678125.1 Monoglobales bacterium | reverse complement strand
CTGACCAAAGTCGTTCAAGACCGTAAAACTCGCGGCTTTCCTCGTTAAATATATGGATTACCACGCTGCCATAGTCCATTAACAGCCAGTTTGCCGCATTATATCCTTCCTCGCGGCTTTTTAAATCGTAGCTTTCAGCAAGCTTTTCCCCTGTTTCGTCGCACAGTGCCTTAATGTGAGGGGTGGATGTTCCCGTGCATATTACAAAATAGTCGCAAATTGTTGTAAGATCCTTTATTTCGAGCACCTTAATATCAATTGCCTTTTTGCTGTTTAAAATCTCGGCTGCCTTAAGTGCTATTTCTTTTGATGTCATATTCTTCTCTCCTTTATCTGCTCACAGCTCCGGGCGCTGAAGTGTCCCCGCCTGAATCATTCGTGTTTTGGGGTTTATCATCGCCTGAGGGCCTTGTTGCCGCCGTTCCTCCATCAGTTGGCTTGGTATTTGGTTTGGTCCCCGGCTGGGTATTCGGTTTGGTCCCCGGCTGGGTATTCGGTTTGGTTCCTTGATTCGCACCCTGGCCTGTGGTTGGTTTTGTCCCCTGGTTTGTAGTCTGATTCGTACCCTGAGGATTGACCGGCAAATCGTTATCATCACCCGAATCGGTTTGATTCTTCGGAGATTCCTCCTGCGCGGCCGGCTTAACAACAATTCTTTTCATTTTAGCCATTGTCGCACTTGTAGAATAAAAATAATTCTGTGCAACATTTCTTGCACCGTCATAGTCAACAACAAAATATGAGCCGCCCGGCAGATTTGCCGGCGCTCCCGGAGCGCTGATAAACTCTATTTTGCCCTCCTCCAATGTCAGAATTGTTGTGCAGTAGTTATATATTTCGTCGAATGTTAAATCGGTTTTCACATTATTTTGCGCAATCTTTATCAGTTCATTGATATTGGACAGCCCGTCAATGCTTATCATTTGCTTGAAGGTGGCCATTATAAAGTTTTTCTGAGCTTCCATTCTCTGCAGGTCGCCCATAGGATAGCCCGTCCCGTCGTTATTTTTTCTGAAGCGTACAAACTGCTCCGCCTTTTTCCCGTCAAGCCTTTGAAAGCCTTTTTTCAAGTATATATGAAAATTCTGCGTGGGGTCATCATATATCATGGTAATCGGCACATCAATCTCCACGCCGCCGATTGCGTCTATCAGTTGCCTGAATCCGTCAAGGTTTACCTCAATATATCTGTGAACATCTATTCCGTAAGCAATCTGAATCTCTTTTCTTAGTTGTTCAGCCCCCGAATAATAAGCTGAATTCAGCTTTTTGTCCCTTCTGCCGTTTTCGTGAACATAGGTATCTCTCGGCAGCTGCATAATGTATACTTTTTCATTTTCAATATCGTAGGTTGCCACCATCATAGTATCTGTTCTGTACCCGTCCTCGTCAACGCCTACCAAAAGAACATTTGTATATGCGGGCGGAGCACCTGCGTTAATGACGGGTGACATTATTTGTGTCATGCCGCGCGCAAATCCGTGTTGCATCAAAACGGGCATGATTCCGACAGTTAAGGTTACAAAACAGGCAATTATGATAAAAATGCTGCTTGCAAGAATGGGAGGCCAAAGCCTGCCTCCTTTTGCTTTTTTTCTGATAAAATCATCTGTTTCTTCAAGCTTAATCGGCGCTACAACAGGAATACTTGCAGTTTTATCAAACGAGTCTGCCAAAGAAATTTCCTCGGCCTGCGTTTTCGGAACAACAACCTCATTCCCCGTTACCTCAGAGGGAGAGGGCATTTCGTTTTCTCTACTTGGGGGAGGTACTTCCTCCATCGGTTTATCAGGTTCCGTTTTGTCCTCGCCGTGTATATTATTTGAAATAGTAATAGATTCAGGCATTTTATCCGATTCTTTAATACTTTTTGCAATTGAGCCGATAATTTCCTCAGGCTGACCGCCAGAATTTAGATTCCACGGGTCAAATATCCCTCCGGAAGGCTCTATTTTTCCACCACGAATCACAGGGATTTCCATTGTTTTCTGTAAATCGTCCGAATTAAAATTATTTTTATCCTGATTCATTTTATCTCCATTCTTTTCCGTATAATCTCGTTTCTAAGTTTTATTGAACCGGGGTGAATTATAAGGCCCCTGTCCAAGATCGACCTTATGGATTTGTCCACAGCAATTAGTATTGCCCCGTCCAAATCTTTTTTTGCAAGCTCTCTTGCATTTTTTGCCCAGTCAAATTCTTTATCCCGATTAATCTCTATGCAGTCCGCAAGAAAAATTATTTTTTCAAGCAATGACATTTTTTCTTTTCCGATGGTGTGATAAAAAACCGCGCTTGCAATTTCATCATCCACACCGAACTTTTCTTTGACATACTCCGCTCCCGCAGGGGCATGCCAAAGCGCCTTGTTTTTAAAAACAATATCATCAGGCTCCATATTTTTATAAGCTTTTTTCATTAAAGAAAGCTGCTCTTCCTTCGGGAACTGCTTTGCCGCATCATGAATGAGCCCTGCGACGGCAGCCCTCTCTTTATCTATACCGTAAATTTCTGCAAGCTCACCCGATAAGTCCATAACTCCAAGACTGTGCCGAAATCTTTCGGCATTCATAAGCCCGGATATATGCTCTTTTAAACTTGCTCTGTCAAACATCTTTTTCACCTGTATAATTTGTTTTTTATTATATATTCTTCGGTCTCCGGAAATAAATGTGCTGAAATATCCTTTCCCGACTTAACAGCTTCTCTGATTTCGGTTGACGAATAATCAAAATATCCGCAGTTTAAATATATTATTTCAGCTCCGTATTTTTCGCGCAGAAAATCTGCCTTCTCGTCTGCCGAACCGCTTCGTCTTGCCACGACAACCTTGCAAAGCGGGAAAATCTTTTCGGGTGTGTGCCATTTATCCATATAATCAAGGCTGTCCCCGCCCACTATCAGATAAAATTCGTCTCCGGGGTACACTAAGCTGAAATGCCTAAGCAAATCGGCAGTATAACTTTTTCCCTCTTTCTCTGCTTCATAGAGGGAAAGAGATAACCTGAATTTTTCGCACAGGTCGCGGCACATATTAACCCTGTGATGAGTTTGCGCCGAAATATCAGGCTTGTGAGGTGCTTGACCCGTAGGTACTATTATCACATCGTCAAGTCCAAGCTCTTTTTTTGCAGCAAGAGCAATACTGATATGTCCTTTATGCGGAGGATCAAAGCTTCCGCCGAAAATTCCCCTTTTCATCAGAAAACAAACTCAAATTCAATGTCGTACATTCTTACGGTGTCGTTTTCCTGAATACCTTTTTCCTCAAGCGCCGCAATTATGCCCTTGCGTTTGAGTGCGTTCTGGAAATGCTGAACAGACTCATTGTCGTCAAAGTTTGTTGAGTTAATAAGATATTCTATATATCCGCCCTCGACAACATAAACTCCGTTTTCGTTTCTGACCGTAAAATCGTCCGACTTTTTCTCTACCTCGGGAACCTCTTCCATCACATCATAAAGAGGCTCTTTGGGAATAGTCTGGAGTTCATGGTATACAAATTTCATTAGGTCATCAACTCCCTTTCCCGTTGCCGCAGATATTTCAAATACAGGGTATCCTCTTTTTTTCATCTCCGAAATAAACTTGTCCTTAATTTCGGTGTTCATTCCGAGATCTATCTTATTTGCAACAACAATCTGCTTTCTTTGTGACAGCTTTTCGCTATGCTTTTTAAGCTCGGCATTTATAATGTCAAAATCCTCAATTGGATTTCTGCCCTCTGTCGAGCAAGCGTCAACCACGTGCAAAAGCAGTCTTGTTCTTTCAATATGGCGTAAAAATGCGTGGCCAAGTCCGACTCCGTCACTTGCCCCCTCAATAAGTCCGGGGATATCTGCAATAACAAAGCTTGCGCCCTCATCGATTTTTACAACTCCGAGGTTTGGAACAAGAGTTGTAAAATGATAATCCGCAATTTTGGGCTGAGCATCGCTCACCTTGGACAGCAGTGTGGATTTTCCCACGTTTGGGAATCCCAAAAGTCCAACGTCCGCAAGCATTTTCAGCTCAAGAATAACTTCAAGCGCCTGCCCGTTTAAGCCCGGCTTTGCAAACCTCGGCACCTGTCTTGTCGGCGTGGCGAAATGAACGTTGCCAAATCCGCCGCTTCCGCCTTTTGCAGCAATAAATTCCTCGCCGTCATTGGTAAGGTCAGCAAGGACACCGCCCGTTTCGGCATTTTTTATAACCGTTCCGCAGGGGACCAGAATTACAATATCCTCGCCGTTTTTTCCGCGGCACTTTGCTCCTCTTCCGTCCTCGCCGTTTTGTGCTTTATATTTTCTTTTATACCTGAAATCCATCAAAGTTGAAAGGTGCGTGTCCGCACGGAAAACAACATTGCCGCCGTCCCCGCCGTCGCCGCCGTCAGGACCGCCTGCCGCAACGTATTTTTCTCTGTGGAAAGAAACGTGACCGTTGCCGCCCTTGCCCGCTTCGATATAAATTTTTGCTGAATCTACAAACATAGTTGTCCATAGCCTTTCTTTTGTTTTTTTTTCTATCAAAAAAGCAATATTTTCTAAAAATGCATATTATATCCCATTTTCCTTATAATTTTATCATTTTTACGCAAATAATAATATATGCAATTTTAACATAAATTATGGTGTCTTTTTGTATGGTTTTATTAATTTTTTCCTTTTGCAAATTTTTTGTTACATATAAAAAAATACAAAATTTTATAAATTTTCAAGAAAAAGCAAGATTTTTGAGCATATTTTAAAAATTCGGCATATTTTAAACTTTGAAATATCTTCCTTTTCAAGCTATAATTTACTTGAAGGTCAAAGTTAGTCAAAGTCGAAAAAGGGTGAAAAAGATGAATATATCAGATATTATTGAAGCATTTATACATGAAAAACTAAAAGATGCAAACGGAAAGGCGGAAATCCGCCGAAACGAGCTTGCGGAACACTTGGGTTGCGTCCCCTCGCAGATCAATTATGTTATTTCGACCAGGTTTACAACCGAACGCGGATATACCGTTGAAAGCCGAAGAGGCGGCGGGGGTTATATATCCATTAAAAGAGTTGTTTATCCCACTGATAACACCATTATGCACGTTGTAAATTCCATAGGTGATGACATAGATTTCGCTTCTGCGAAGGCAATATTGCGCAATCTTTGGGAATATGATGTTATATCAAGACGTGAAGCGGAAATAATGATATCAGTGCTCAGCGACCGAGTGTTGACCCTCCCGCGTGACCAGCGCGGAGTTTTAAGGGCAAGACTGTTAAAAAACATGTTGATGCAGTTGACATAATATAAAAGGGGTGTTGTAATAATGATTTGTCCGAGATGTTTAAAAAAGAATGCTTCGGTTCATATTTCAAGAAATATTAACGGAAACAAAGAGGAATTTAACGTATGCGAGGATTGCGCAAAGGAAATGGGGTTTTTCGGAGGCGGCGACCTGCTCTTTAACATCAGCGATTTTATGAGCGGATTTTTGGGCAAAGGCATAAGCCCCTCCCTGTCAGAGGAAAAAATTTGTCCTTCCTGCGGTATGAGCATTAACGAATTTGCAAAAACTTCAAAGCTGGGCTGCAGTAAATGTTATGATTTCTTTGACAGTTTTCTTGAGCCGCTTATGAAGCGTATTCACGGAAATACGCGTCATGTGGGCAAGCTCCCCGTAAATGTTGACGAAAGCCTGAAAAAGGAAAGGACTCTTTCATCACTTAAAGAGGAGTTAAAGGCAGCAGTTGCGAGGGAGGATTATGAAAAGGCAGCAAGTCTGCGCGATAAAATCAGGCAAATGGAAGGTGATAATAATGTGGTATGAGTCAAACGGAAAGGATACCGATGTTGTAATAAGTACTCGAATCCGTCTTGCAAGAAATCTTGCAGACAAGCCGTTCCCCGGTAAGCTTTATTCCGAGGATGCAACCGATATTATAGAGAAAACAAAGAAAGCACTGTCGGGCGAAAAGCTTGATTTTATCAATGTATTTTCAGCCGAACCACTTTATAACACCATACTTCTTGAGGACCATCTAATCAGCAGTGAGCTTATCTCCTCAAAAACGCCCTGCGGAGTTTTCGTAGGCGAAAATTTGAGTATTATGGTTAACGAAGAGGATCACCTGAGATTGCAGTGTGTTTTGAGCGGTTACGATCTGGAGAAGGCATATAATATGGTTTCCTCGCTTGACAGCAGACTTGAAAGTCATCTGCCTTACGCATTCAGCGAAAAGTACGGTTATCTTACAAAGTGCCCAACAAACGCAGGTACGGGCATGAGAGCATCTGTCATGCTTCACCTCCCTGCACTTACAATTTCCGAAAATATAAACACAATCATAACCGCTGTCAATAAGCTTGGCGTAACGGTCCGCGGAATGTATGGCGAAAACAGCAATGCAAACGCATATATTTATCAGGTGTCAAACCAGGTAACTCTGGGTATTTCCGAGGAGGAGACGCTTAAAAAGCTTGCCGACGTGGTCGATATGATTATCGAAAAGGAACGGCACATTTGTAAGACCTTATATGATAACAGCCCGACTCTGTTTAAGGATAAGGTTTTCCGTGCGTTCGGCACTTTGGCGAACTCATATTCTATGAGCACTGAGGAATTTATGAATCTGATCCCTTATGTAAAAATGGGTATCTGTACCGGACTTTTTGAAAACATTTCCGCATCGGATATAAACAGACTCATAATTACAATGCAGCCTGCTCATGTAACCAAAATTATTGGCAATGACAACTTCAGAAAGCGTGACGAAATGCGTGCATCGCTGCTGAGAGATTTTTTCAAAGAAAAGAGGTAGAATTATATGGAAATAAATGGATTCAAACTAACTGAACGAGCAGCAACCGCAATCAGATATGCCCAAGAAAGTGCAGTAGAGCTGGGCGGCGGTGTGGTCGGCACCGAGCATCTTCTTCTCGGACTTATTCGCGCAGGCGACGGTGTTGCCGCTAAAGCTCTGGAATCGCGCGGCATTACTTATGAGGAGCTTCACGATGCACTTGCTCAGTATTATGCATCCGCTCCGCACGGAAACGGTGTCGTGCAGTTTACCCCCAGAACCAAAAATGTGCTTGAACTCAGCGTAATTCAGGCAAGAAAGCTTAATAATAATTATATCGGAACCGAACATATTCTGCTCGCAATTTTAGCTGAGGGCGAGGGACTGGCAATTCGGCTTATAATGGAATTTGGTGCCGATCCGTCAGATTTATACTCATATATTATTAAAGCTCTAACAGAGGAAAGCCCCTTTGCATCAAAAGGGAAGTCTGCTTCGGCAAACAAGGCAACTCCCGAACTGAACAAATTCGGCAGGGACCTGACCGAGCTTGCAAAAGCGGGTAAAATTGACCCCGTTATCGGCAGAAATGAGGAAATTGACCGGGTGGTACAAATTTTAAGCCGCCGTACAAAAAACAACCCCTGCTTAATTGGTGAGCCGGGCGTTGGTAAAACCGCTGTTGCTGAAGGACTTGCTCAGCATATTATCAACGGTAACGTTCCCGAAACATTGAAAAACAAACGACTTTTTGCTCTTGATTTATCTTCAATGCTTGCAGGAGCAAAATACCGCGGCGAGTTTGAGGAACGTCTTAAAAAGGCAATGGAAGAGGTTGTCAAAGCCGGCGACGTAATAATCTTTATTGACGAAATTCACACCATTATCGGTGCCGGAGCAGCCGAGGGTGCAATAGATGCGGCAAACATTTTAAAACCTGCTCTTGCCCGCGGAGAATTTCAGGTTATCGGCGCCACTACTTTAGATGAGTATCGCAAACATATAGAAAAAGATGCGGCGCTTGAGAGAAGGTTCCAGCCCGTAACTGTGGGCGAACCTACCGAAGAGGAAGCAATTTTAATCCTAAAAGGAATACGCGACAAATATGAGGCGCATCACAAGGTCACTATTACGGACGATGCTATCGAAACTGCTGTACGTCTTTCTGTGCGATACATTCCGGACAGATTTTTGCCCGATAAAGCCATAGACCTTATTGACGAGGCGGCATCGGCTGTCAGAATGAAGATTTTGACTGCTCCTCCGTCGCTCAAAGACCTTGAGGATAAAATAGCAGCTACCGCAAAGGAAAAAGAAGCTGCAATTTCCGTTCAGGAATATGAGCGTGCCGCAAGTCTGCGTGATACTGAAAATCAGCTTAAAAAACAGCTTGAGGAAGAAAAGAAAAATTGGGCTCAGGAAAACGGCGAGAAAAAATTATCAATCGGCAGTGAGGATATTGCAGAAAAAATCTCCGCTTGGACCAATATCCCCGTTCAAAAGCTTACTCAAGGGGACTCGGAAAGACTTAAAAACCTTGAAGCCGTTTTGCACGAAAGAGTTGTGGGTCAGGAAGAGGCCGTCAGCGCTGTTGCAAGAGCAATCCGCCGCGGCAGAGTGGGTCTTAAGGACCCGAAACGACCGATAGGCAGCTTTATATTCTTAGGTCCTACGGGTGTCGGTAAAACCGAGCT
>JBAYOS010000068.1:0-8508 GCA_041678125.1 Monoglobales bacterium | reverse complement strand
CCTTGTATGCTCAAGCGTCATTCCACAGAAATATCCGCGCGCCGACGGATTATATTTGGGCATTGTACTGCCGCTTAAATGAGGCAGCATTGTAAGTCCCGCCGAACCGACAGGCACATTCTCGGCAAGCTCATCAAGCTGACGGAATGAGAAATTTTCGCAAAGATTGTTTTTAAACCATTTCAGCGTCATTCCTGCCGTCTGTGTCCAAAGAAGCTGGGCATAGCTGCCGTCAAAATTGTAGTGACACGGGATTATGCTGTTTTCGTTATATGGCGGAATATTCTTGCATGGCGCGAAAAGCACCATTGCAGTACCCGTCATTTCGCTGACCATACCCTCACGGTAAACACCTGCACCTATTGCAGCCGCCACCTGGTCCATAGCACTTGTAACAACCTTGATTCCCTCATACTCGCCAACAAGCTGACAGCTGTCTTTGAGGGCAGGAAGCATATCCTCCGAAATGCCTGCAAATATGAGCATTTCGTCCCACCATTTCCCTGTGTTAATATCAAAATAAAGCGATGAGGACTGCAGAGTTTTTTCCGTTACAAACTCTCCCGTCAATCTATATATAAGCCAATCCTCAAGCAGGAAAATCTTTTTGGTCTTTTTAAAAATATCCGGCTCGTTTTTTCTCATCCAGATAAGCTTTGAAGCAGGCCATGTAGCTGTAATTTCCGGTTGACCGGTTATTTCATAAACATGCCTTAATCCGAATTTCTCCTTAATTTCATCTGCTTCGGCGCTTGCACGGTTATCAAGCCAGACAATCGCATTTCTTAATGGATTGCCCTCTCCGTCCGTGACAATCAGCGTTTCACACTGAGTATCAATAGCCAGCGCATACACATCATGATTTTTGCGCATATCATTTATGGCGGTTTTTACTATTTCAACATATTTTTCCGCATCAAATTCCACCCTGTCACCGTCGGTAATCAAGGTGTAGTCGTATGCGGCACTTTCAAGCATATTGCCCTCTCTGTCAAAAAGAGCGGCTTTGACAGATGTGGTTCCCACATCAATTCCAAGTAGATTCATACTTTACCTCCATAGGCGGCTGATGGTCCGCCCTGCAGAAATTCAATTTTTATCGGTGCATTTTTCACGTCTGGGGATAAATGCATTTACCACCCAAGCGGAAAAAACGCCAAGTAAGGTCTGAAATACGCGAAGAATCGCATAAACGTAAATATTTGTTTGAGAACTGTGGTCCCTCACCATACAAATAACAAATATGATTGCGGCTATACCGCAAAAATTCTTACATTTGAAAAGCTCTGCAAGCCACAGGGTTATTAAAGCTCCGAGCATGATTATCACAAGGTCAGCTATTACCCCTTGTACGCCAATAACAGAAATACTTCCGAACTTCACGGAAAGCGGAATTGCCGACAGTCCGACAAAAAGACCTACAAAAGTAGCTTTTATGCGCAGTTTCCCGAACTCTTTCGTTTTCTGAACAGTATCCCGCATTTCTATAATGGCATAAATATATCCGAACAAAGGGTGAATATTAAGCTGAGGCAAAAAAATACGAACGACCTGCCATATGGCAAAGGCAAACAGAAGTGCAAGCACACTTTTTATTTTTCTCATTCCGATTGTAGGAAGGCAAATTTTTTCTTTACTCATGGCAGGTCGTTCCTTTTAAATTATGTATGTTATCTTTTCAGCTGAAGGTCGAAGTGAGCATCATACGCTTTTTCTTCGTCAGTGTATTTGCGAAGTGTGTTAATTACTTCGCCGTTATTCCACTTTCTGTCGCCAACATCCTCAGTTGTGCCTATAACAGTAACATTAAGCTGACGACGACGTGCACGCACGTGGTCCCAGTCAACAAAGTAAACATGAGCAAATTCGCCGCCGTCTAAAACGCCGTCTTTAATCGTCATGGTTTCACTTCTGCCGAAAAATACACTTCTCAAGTGACCGTCAGTGTTCATGCTTGTGTAGTCGCCCGGTTCGCCAACATGTCTGCCGAACTGCGTATGTATAGGGCCGGGATGACGATACTGGTGTTCTTCAGCAAAGTCAGGAATCAATTTTCTCATGATATCAAGAAGGTCATGCTGGAGATACTCAATATCGAATGAATCAATGTCGTGTGAACATTCCTGAATCATTACAGAACAGGTTGTATGATGAGATGCGATTGCAACTGTACCGTTTTTTATGCCTGACGCCTCTACAATTTCGATGATTTCTTTTGTTACATCGTGAAATGTCGGAATCCAACCTCTTGACTGGAGTTCCAATTCTTTTTGGAAAACTTTAAATTCCATTTTTCTTTCCTCCGTTTACTTTATCTTTATTATTTATTTAACCTCTCACCCACAGCACCGCCGGGATGAATTAGGGCAAATTGCTCGTTTTTATAATCTGTTTCTTCAATTAAAGCTGTTTGAAGTGCGTGGAAAATCATGCAAAGAGCGGTTGTAGAAGTAGTTCCCTGAGAATTGTATTTATCAGTTTCTCTGTTGACATACTGTTTTAAAACAACATCAGCCTCCATCGCAAGCGGAGATTCCAAGTTCTCTGTTACAGTGATAATTTTCACGCCTTTAGACTTACAAATATCAACAATAGGAAGAAGCTCCTTTGTTTTACCGCCTCTGGAGGCAAAAACCATTACATCGCCTTTCTGGAGGTACCCTGTCGCACCATGAACCGCCTCTGCAGGCGAAATAAACCTTGCCGGACGCTCAATACAACACATCAAATGACAGAAATGCTGGCATATAATACCGCTGTGCCCGCAGCCTGCCGCACCGATTCTGGGTGCATTTTTTAAAAGCTCTACTGCGGCTGAGAACGCATTTTCGTCAAAATAATCAAGCATTTTTGTGATACATTCGGCTTCTATTTTATAAGCCTCTTTTGCCCGGTTAAGCGATTCCTTTTTCATATAAATTCTCCTTGTTTATGAAGCTCGTCCCATGCTTTTCTGACAGCGGCTATCATTTCCTCGGCTAATGCCAGCGGATTTTCAGCCTTTGCAATGGCACTTGAACAGCCTGACGCAGATGAGCCTGCTTTGATAATGTTATAACAATCCTCCGCCTTGCTGACACCTGCCGACGGGAAGGGTTTAATGTCGGGATTTATCTCCCTTATACATTTAATAACCTCGTCAACATATTCTTTATCCGCAGGTTTCCCTGTACCTATGAGTTCGGTAGGCTCTGCCACCAATATATTCGGGCTGAGCTTTGCAACAGCCTTTACTTCTTCAACGCTGTCAGCACATACCATTGTTGCAAGACCGATTTCGTCTGCTCTTTTAATAGCCTCTGCTATTTCATCCAAAGATAATTTATGCTCGGCATGATTAAGCACCACACCGACTGCACCTGCCGCCTTTAACGCTTCGGGAAGCGTTCTTCCCATTCCGCTGCCGACGGGCAAGCTGTCCATGTGCTGTGAATACACATGAACTCTGCCCGTATTCTTCGCAATGTTAAAAATTTCAGTGTCGGGAACATCTAGAATAATATCAACATCATACTTTTCTGAAAGCTTATCAAGACCTTTTGCAATATCAAGAAGAACATCTCCATACATGAAGCATTTCGGTCCAAACTCAAAAAACGGTTCTTTAATAACATAATTCTTGTACATTTTTTAGTCCTTACCTTTTTGTTTCGTTTTTATTTCGTTTGCCTTTCATATTATATAATGTTCTTTATTTATTGTCAATAGTTTCAGATAGATTTTTTTACATATTCCACTAAATCTTTAATTGCCGTTCTGTCGGTGAAATCCCCGTCCGCATCGCATAGATCAACCAGAAGTTTTTCCATCTCTGTCGGATTTTCCTTTTTAGCCATAAGCTTTTGCAGCGATTTTATCGCCAGTTTATGTACAGGCGAAAGCTCGTCTACAATCATTTTCCCCATAAAATTAAAAACCTTGATTTTTTCAAGCATATAAGGCCTGAAGTTCTTGTTCAGCATTAAATCGTTATAATATTCAGTGTAGCTCAGTGGCGTTATTCCCGTTGAAAATACAATTATATTCTTATCCTTTATTTTCTCAAAATTTTTGGTTATAAGGGTTATTCCCGCTATCATTTCAGCATAAAGTCCGCCACCGTAAATTATGGTGTCATATTTTAACAAATCATCCGCTTTTACCTTTTTAGCGTCAACCGCCTCACATGAAAGCTCCTCAGCTATCCATTCGGCATAGCACTTTGTTGAACCGTACTTTGACTTATAAATTACGATTGTATTCATTATTCTGCTCCTTTTTATTTTCAATTAGAATATCGCCTTTTCTGTTATTATATCACTAAGAAAATGATTTGGCAAGCCTTCCGAAAATCAGATTTATGCGGCACTGATATAAATTAAAATAAGACTTCGCCAAAGCAGATTTTTTCTGCTTTAGCGAAGTCTTACTTCTCTTTAATTTTCTTAAACTATGTTGTCTCCCAACACATTTTGTTACGTCCCGCACTCTTGGCGGCATAGACAGCCTTATCAGCCCGATCTATTATATTCTCGTAATTTCGGACCTGTTCCCCGCCGCAGTAGACAGCTCCGATACTTACTGTGGCATCGAGTCCGTCAAAATCGGTATTCTGCACCGCTATTCGCAAGCTTTCAGCAACTGTTAAAAGTTCCTTTTCGTTGTATCCGTACAACATTGCGACAAACTCATCACCGCCATACCGGTAGAAATCTACGTTAAAATTCTCTTTGAATTTCTTAAGCACGCTTCCTAAGCTGCTTAAACATTTGTCACCGGCAAAGTGACCGAAGCTGTCGTTAAACTCTTTAAAATGATCAACATCAATCATTATAATTCCTGATGGTTTTTCTGAATCTTTTGTTTCTAAATCCACCAGAGTTTCAAATAATTTATGGCGGTTATACAGCCCCGTCAGAACATCTGTTTCTTTTTCTATTGTCAAAAGACGGTGAAGATCATATCCCTCAATACGAACCCATACCATGATGTTGCCGATATAGCACCCGAGAATGGCAAAACACAAACAGTTGATCATATCATCCAATGCGTATGTGGGTTTTAGAATAAAAGCTAATACCGTATGCACCACGAACCAAAAGACTATAAATATGTTCATATGAGAAGGACGGTCAACGAAGCTGAGCGGGACAACACAAAATGTTGCCACTAAAATGGTCGCACGCATTTCAGGCGCATGTATCACACTAAGATATATTGCAAATAAAAGCGCAACAGAACAAAAGACGTACAGCCCCGCGATAATGTACTTTTTCATAACAGACAACCTGAATATAAAATATAAGGTAAAAAAATTAACGACGACATAAGATAGGCGGGAACAGCAGCATGCTTGGAAGGGCTGAAGGGTATTGCCAGCACCGGCAGCAGCATCAAAAAACCTCCGATTTTAGTAAGTGTTAACAACATTTTTTTGTTATACTCACTGATTGCTTTTTCATTATCAGATGCAAGCTTACTATAATGTTTCTGCCTGCTCCAATATTTGTTTATCATTTTTCCCATATTTATCCCCCTCTCTTTTCAGCATAGTACCTACTGATCGTTTAAAAAAATTCTATCACACATTCTATCGGTTGTCAAATTCTGTCAATTTGACATCGTATATCATGAATCAAGACAAATACCTGTCTCCCCTTCACTTATAATACGGGGGGGATATTTTTATATGTTTTAAAAAACTGCCTTAAACAGTCCTAATAACTGATTTTGTCCTCTAAAAATGTTCCTTTTTTCAAATCGTCAAACGCTTGCATCAGTTCCTGCTTTGTGTTCATGACAATGGGACCGCCCCAAACAACAGGTTCGGACAATGCTAATGAACTCACAAACAGCACCTGCGCATTATTATCCGACGCCCCGATTTCCACACTGTCTCCACGGCTGAGTTTTACTGCCGTCTTTTCTTTTATATGCTCGCCGCCAACGTATGCATCCCCCAAGAGGGTGAACACCATGACAGACCGCTCACTGTCAGTATTTATGACGGTAGAAGAATTCGGACTTAAATGTATATCATAATAATCTAATGGAAGATACTTGCTCATATACCCCTTTCTTCCCTCAACCCCCCCTGCCAGCAGTCTGATTTTACCCCAATCAAACTCTATCTCCTCAATCTCTGAATTTTTGACGCTATGATAAGCCGGAGGAGCCATTTTATCCTTTGCGGGCAGATTCAGCCAGAGCTGAACGCCAAGCATCCGCTCGGCCGCAGGCAGCCTTTCCTCATGCATAATCCCTGACCCCGCTGTCATCCACTGAACTTCCCCGTCGCCTATCGTATCCTCATTTCCCAAGCTGTCTCTATGTGTCATAAAACCGCGATAGACGTAACTTATAGTTTCTATACCCCTGTGAGGATGCATGGGAAAACCCGCAGTGTAATCGTCAGGATTGGTACTGTCAAAGGAGTCCAGCATCAAAATCGGGTCAAAGTCATATACCGTTTGGTTTCCCAAAACCCTGACCAGGCTCACTCCTGCCCCGTCCTGTGTTCTGTATCCTCTGATTTGCTGCATGACCTTTCTTTCCATATACATGCCCCCCTTTTATAATTATTTATCTGTTTAAGCTGATTGTATATCATACTCAAAATTTTGTCAAGTGAAGAATATATCAAAAAATGCTTTGAATTTTCAAATATATATGATAAAATAAAATTACATAAAAAATTTTTCCAATATAATACAACATTTCGGACATCCCGATTGTATTATAAGTGAAAAGGGGTTTGGGAGGTGTAACGGTGAGTAATTCCGCGTTGCGTACGGACGAAGAAATTACTCGGATTTATAAAAAGTATGTAGATATGGTTTACAAGATATGTTTTATGATGTCTAAAAACATTCATGAAACAGAGGATGCGACCCAAAACGTCTTTATAAAACTTATCAAGCATTTAGATGACTTTAAGTCGGACGAGCATATCAAAGCGTGGCTTATTGTTACAGCTCAGAATGAGTGTAAAAATATGCTTAAGCATTGGTTCAGGTCAAAGCGTTCTGATTTAGATAGTGTGCCTGAAGCTACATACGAGGATAAAAATGAAAGCGATGATACATTAGAAAAGGTAATGTCCTTAGACGATAAATACAGATTGCCGATATATATGTATTATTACGAAGGTTATTCCACTTCCGAGATTTCTCAAATACTAAATATTAAGCATTCTACCCTGCGCACACACTTATCCGTTGGCAGGCAGAAGTTAAAGCTTATGTTGGAGGAGGATGAAAATGAATAAAGAAGAGTTGTTAAATTGCTTTGATGCAATTACTCCTACAGATGAGCAGAAAGATAAAATGCTTGCAGAAATTTTAAAGCATAAAGAAAAAGTTTTTAAACCTGCTAAGCCTTTCAAATATCAGGTAGCATTTGCAGCGGTGCTTGCACTCGGAATAGTTATCTCGGCACGGCCCCAGCTTTTTCTTCTTGATAAACAAAAAGATGTGCCTCGTTACGAGGTTGCGCAAAAAGCACCTGAAAGTGTAAGTCCCTCTGAGCCCCCTGCACAAACAGAGGCTGAAATACCAGCAGAAAGCACGACAACAGTTTTAAACAAAAAAGCTCCCGAAAGCAGCTTCGTCGGAAATAATGAGTCTGACCTCAGCGACATAGTCGCATCAACGGCTGCCGAATCTACGCAAGAAGAAGCGCTTGGTGTTGCGGATGCGGCAGAAAACAGCGATATGTTTGTTATGGCGACACTTGTTCCTGATGAGGACCTGAGCATGGCCGCTTCATTCAGGATGGCAGGCAGAGAACTTTTTTATGATGAAGTTTTAAATGACGAAACCTATGGCAATCTGTTTCCGAAAAAGATTATCGAAGGTTTTGACTTTGCCTCTGCAATAGCTTTCGACAACTCGCTTGAAGCTGATTTTACAGGAGAAAACGGCTATATCCACATCAGAATTTATAACAAATCAGATGCTGAGCCCTCGCCCTTAATAATTACTCCCGACGAGCTTTTGGAGTATGAACAGGCGGACACCATAAGCTTCAGCATTTCATGCGGCGATTTTATCGTGTATTATGAAATAGACGGTAAAAACATTACAGGAATTTACGACATGGTTGTGTCAACAGATTTTTTTAATAAATAAAAGAGAGGAATGAGGTATTATGAAAAAAATTACAAGTTTGGCAGTGCTGGTAGTATTGGTGCTATCGCTGAGCACCTCCGTTTTCGCCCAGACTCCGCTTCCGGTGGATAAGGAAACAACACTCGCACCTGAAAAACCCTCCCCAAGCATGAGCATGGAACAGGCTCTTATCAGTGTCAAGAGCAAAATAGAGGTTCCCTCTAGTCTTGACATTTTCGAAAGCTCCATGTACACCAACAATAATAAGCTTACATACAATTTTTATTGGCGTGACAAGGACTATAAGTCGTCACTTCAGATTATGAGTGACAGCAAAGGAAGAATCACCGACTATAATTATTATTCAGACAGCATGAGCCGTCCTTCCCAGGATAAAAAACTGCCTGCAGTTTCAAAAGCT
>JBAYOS010000067.1:0-8602 GCA_041678125.1 Monoglobales bacterium | reverse complement strand
CGCGTTATGACACCTGCCGAGGCGAAGAAAATCGGCTCCGACTATATAGTTGTGGGCAGACCTGTAACAGCGGCAGATGACCCTGTAACAGCTTATGAACGCTGTGTGGCGGAATTCGTAGATTAAGAAAGGAAAGTGCAGATATGGAAAGATTGATAGCTAAAGATTTACTTGAAATTAAAGCAGTATTCTTCCGCCCCGAAGAACCTTTTACATGGGCAAGCGGAATAAAAAGCCCTGTTTACTGCGATAACAGGCTCACACTCACTGCTCCTAAGGTCAGAACTGATGTTGAAAACGGCCTTGCCGAAATAATTAAAAAGCATTACCCTGACGCAGAAGTGCTTATGGGAACATCAACCGCAGGCATTGCTCATGCGGCGATAACGGGGCATATAATGGGGCTTCCTATGGGTTATGTCCGTTCGGGAAGCAAAGACCACGGCAGACAAAATCAGATTGAAGGAAAGCTTGAAAAGGGACAAAAGGTTGTTGTTGTTGAGGACCTTATTTCAACAGGCGGAAGTGTAATAGAAGTTGTAAATGCGCTGAGAGATGCAGGCGCTGAGGTTTTGGGCATCGCTTCAATTTTTACTTACGGAATGAAAAAAGGTCTTGAAAGGCTTGAAGCGGCGAATGTAAAAAATGTTTCGCTCACAAACTTTGATGTGATTGCCGAGGTTGCGGCAAGCGAGGGTTATATCAAACCCGAAGATGTCAAGCGTCTTATAAAATTCCGCAACAACCCGTCCGATGAAAGCTGGATAGGAGAGAAAAAATAATGAGAAGCCTGATTGATATTCGTGATTTTTCCATTGATGAAATAAATTCTCTTATTAATGTCGCAAATGATATTATTGAAAACCCGTCAAAGTACAGCGAAAAGTGCAAGGGTAAAAAGCTTGCCTCCCTTTTCTTTGAACCGTCAACGAGGACGCGTCTGAGCTTTGAGGCGGCAATGCTTGAGCTCGGCGGCTCGGTACTTGGTTTTTCCGAGGCAAACAGCTCTTCTGCCTCAAAAGGCGAGAGCGTTTCAGATACTGCAAAAACAGTCAGCTGTTATGCGGACATCATTGCTATGCGCCATCCGAAAGAGGGTGCGCCTTATGTGGCGGCGCAAAATGCGTCCATTCCCGTTATAAACGCAGGAGACGGCGGTCACAATCACCCCACTCAAACTCTTGCGGACTTACTTACAATCTACCGTGAAAAAGGAAGCTTTGAAAACCTCACGGTAGGGTTCTGCGGCGACCTTAAATTCGGCAGAACCGTTCATTCGCTCATTTTAGCACTTTCGAGATATTCGGGTATCAGATTCTTTCTCATTTCCCCGACCGAGCTTAAACTGCCAAGCTATGTAAAAAAGGATATTCTGCAGAAAAACAACATTCCGTACGAACAGGTAACAAGCCTTGACGAAGTTATGCCTCAGCTTGACATTCTCTATATGACGAGAGTTCAGCGGGAAAGATTTTTCAACGAAGAGGACTATTTAAGACTTAAAGACAGCTATATTTTAGACCTTGAAAAATTAAAAACTGCGAAAGATGACCTTTGCATTATGCATCCGCTCCCCAGAGTAAATGAAATTAGTGTCGGTGTGGACGACGACCCGCGCGCCTGCTATTTCAAACAGGTTCTTTACGGTAAGTATATAAGAATGGCGCTTATATTAATGCTTTTGGAGGTGGAATAATTGAATATTGATTCTATCACAAACGGGGTAGTAATTGACCATATAACCGCAGGCAGGGGCATGACGCTCTATACCCTTTTGGGACTTGATAAATTGGACTGCTCGGTTGCAATAATAAAAAATGTAACCAGCCGTAAAAAGGGCAAAAAGGATATAATCAAGGTGGACGCCGATATTGACATAAACTTTGATGTTATCGGTTATGTGGACAGCGGTGCTACCGTCAACATTATCAGAAACGGTGCCCTTGTCGACAAGCGTACAATCGGTATGCCCCGGACGCTCACAAATGTTATATTATGCAAAAACCCCAGATGTATAACCTCAGCTGAACAGGAAATAAACCACGTGTTCACCCTGACGGATAAAGAAAACGGAATATACAGGTGTATTTACTGCGAAACAAAAGCATAAAAAAAGCCCGTCAAATGACGGGCTTCTTTCTTAATTAAACTACATAATCCAGTTTGAATTTTTCTCCGCAACCGTAGTTTTCGAAAACATAATCAATATCCTTATCGCCACGGCCTGAAAGGTTGACGAGAATTGAACCGGTCTTATGCTCTTTCGCATACTTAAGCGCGTAAGCAAGAGCGTGCGAGCTTTCAATTGCAGGGATAATTCCCTCGTATCTTGAAAGGAGGAAGAACGCTTCCATAGCCTCTTCGTCAGTAGCAGTTGCATAATGGATTCTGTTCATATCCTTGAGGTATGCATGCTCAGGTCCAACACCCGGGTAGTCAAGACCGCTTGCTATTGAGTAAACGGGCAACGGCTCGCCGCCTTCATCCTGAAGCAGATAGCTTTCAAAGCCGTGAAGTGTGCCTTTTTTACCAAATGTCATTGTAGCCGCGTGGTCTCCCACTTTTTCACCTCTGCCGAGAGGTTCAACACCGTAGATTTCAACAGGGTCTGCAAGGAAAGAAGCAAACAGACCCATTGCATTTGAGCCGCCACCTACGCAGGCACAAATTGCGTCGGGCAACATTCCTGTCATTTCAAGGAACTGCTCTTTTGCTTCAATACCGATAACTGATTGGAAATCTCTTACCATTTTGGGGAACGGATGCGGGCCGACTACTGAACCGATACAATAAATTGCGGTATCATATTCTTTAAGATAGGCCTCAAATGCTGCATCAACAGCCTCTTTAAGTGTTTTTAGACCTCTGTCAACCGGAATAACTCTTGCTCCCAGCATTTTCATTCTGATAACATTGGGGTGCTGTTTTGCAATATCAACCTCGCCCATGTAAATGTCACATTCCAGACCGAAATAAGCTGCAGCGGTTGCAAGTGCAACACCGTGCTGACCTGCGCCTGTTTCTGCAATGAGCTTTTTCTTGCCCATATATTTTGCAAGGAGACCTTCTCCCATACAGTGATTAAGCTTATGTGCGCCCGTATGATTCAGGTCCTCTCTTTTGAGATAAATCTGGCAGTTGCCGAAAATTTTTGACAATCTTTCACAATGGTAAACCGGTGTGGGCCTGCCTTGAAATTCTTTTCTTATTCTGCGAAGCTCATTGATAAAATGCGCCGAATGACAAATTGCCTCGTAAGCGTCGTTAGCTTCTTTAAAGGCGGGAACAAGCTCGGGCGGCAAAAACGCTCCGCCATACTGACCGTAGTAACCCTCTTCGTTGGGGAATTCTTTAAGGTAGTTTTCAAAATCTTTATATTTATTCATAATAATCTCCATTCTGCTGCCCTGCATCAGCATAAAATTTATTTTTTCTCTTATTAACAGGGTAAATTTTATAACAAGAGATTCTATCGCCCGATCAAACTCACGGGCATTTTGTATCTTCAGGAGGATTTGCAAAAAATGCTGACCTCTCTTTTTTAAGTGTAACATTCTGAATGTACATATTCTTCCGCTTAAATGAAATAAACCTCAGCGTTTTTAGCGTACATTGACCGTCTCAGAATGTTGCTCCGCTCCGACTGCATTCATGTCGTCAGAGCATTTTTTACTTACTCAGTATTTCTGAACATTTTAACTCCGTGTCACCGAGATGACACATAATTGCTGATACTCTCATTAGAACGTGCCGTTTTTATCAAACTAACAGTATCGTCATTATTTTTTTAATTAAATACTCCTTCGCCATCGTCTGCCCGGTCTGTTTTTAAATACTAACATAGTTACCTCCTAAAATAAAAAAACCCTTGATCTGCATGAAAAATGCAAATCAAGGGCGAAAATACTTTCCGCGGTGCCACCTTGTTTCAAGCCTTAAAAGGCTCCTTAGCGAGATACCAACATATCCCCGACCTGTAACGCCGGTCCTGACGTCAGCGCATTTGGCGCTGCCCTCAACAGTCCATATTATTCAGCAGCCTTTGCGGAACTCTCACCATTATCCGCTCGCTTTAAAAGACTTTGTCTGATTTTTTTCTGTCTCAACGGTTTAATTATTAAATTATTGCTATTATACCACCGTATTTTTTATTTGTCAAGTCTTTTTTTAAATAAAATTATCGCACCCGCAGTAAACGGTTTGGGATCTGTTATATGTATCTTCCCGTCCGAAACTTTTATGCAGTCGGCAAAAAATTCATCTCTGGGCTCAAATTCTTCGGGAATTTTTATTTCAATATCCATAAGATCCGATTCAAATGCGTGGTATACCAAAAGGATTTCATCATCAGTTTTTCTCAAAACCGCCTGAACTCCGGCGGGATACCTCATACTGCTGCTTCTGTTACCGTAAATCTTTGTTCTGCCGTTTTTCATGACATTGTCAAGCTTTGAGTAAAACTTCATAGCCTTTCCGATAATATCTCTTTGCCAGTCCGAAAGCTTATCAATATCACCCGACAGACAAACCCTGCCCAAAAATGTTGAAGCAAGTGAATAAACAAGTCTTTCTTTTGAATCGTCCTCACGAAGCACGCTCCATACAAGCGTCTGTGCAGGCAGAAGCAGATTGTGGAAATTGGCTGCAATGTACGGAATTTCAACTGCCTCATGTGCATCGGAGAATGAGCTGAACGCTGTAACCGCAGCCATTGACGGCTCATTTCTGTGACCGCCCGAGGCACAGTTTTCAATAATAATGCCGGGGATTTCCTCTTTAATCTTTTTAAAGAAATCCCTTACACACTCAAGATGCTGACGCAGCCCCTCCGCTCCCGATTCGGCACCGTCGACTTCCATACCTATACTTCCGTTATAATCAACTTTTAAATAGCCGAAATCATTGTCCTTCAGCATTTTTATTACCTTTTCGTAAAGGTATTCCCTGACATCCTCGCGTCTGAAATCCCAGAAGGAACGCCGATTCCAGTTTTTTATCACGTATCCGTCATTTGTAAGATGCATATGGTCATATTCAGGCTCATACATTTTTGAGCCTGTGGTTGTGACTTCAAACTCAAACCATATACCGGGTATCATACCGTTTTCTCGGATAATTCTGTTCATTTCCTTCATATCCGGGAAAATAGTTTTATCAATGGGCCATTCACCGTTGCCCATCTGCTCGTTTCCTGCACTGCACCAGCCTGCGTCAATTACAAGATATTTTATTCCGAAAGGCTTAACCGCTTCACAGAATTTAAGCATCTTCTCCTGTGTCGGGCATCCCCACGTTGCACAATATTCATTATATGTTGTGTAAAGCTCTTTTTCGCCATACGCTTCCCATGCGGGTTTCTGCATATCCGTAAGTCTGGCGCAAACATCAAAAATATCGTCTTCCGAGGTTGCAATAAAAGCTATCGGAGCTTTAAAGCTTTCCCCTTTTTTTATAATCTTTTTCCAGCCGCAAAATTCTCTGTCCCCAAGGCCACCCGACATTGAAAATGCGTCATCCCAACGGGTTAGCTCCATTTGCCATGTTGCGTTATGAGCAAGCTGCGCGCCCCATAATACCCCTGCTTTTTTATCTTCAAAAGCGGCTGTGGCGAAAAATCTTCTTGTGGGATAGCTGCCTCTTGCCCCAAATCTCTCATTTCCGTTATTCTGCGGCCAACCGGGCCATGATTTTTCAAGCGATAAGTCCTCAATAGACTGGCAGATGTGCTTTCCTTCTTTACTCCAACCACCGTAAAATCTGTGAAGGTTATAGGCATTTGGTCCATCGTCCATCTGGAAAGGACTTAAGTTGTCAAGGCTGAAACTTGTAAGCATATCAAGAGTAACGTCCTCGCCGCCGGCGTTGGTAAACTCTGTTTCAACCTGGAATCCGCCCAATCCTTCAATATATGTAAGTCTGTGGGCAATCATACAGTCACTTTCACAGTTTAAAATGGTTTCAACGGTTTTTCTTTTCCCGTTTTCAATAAGCCTTTGAGATACAAGCTCAAGCTTTAAATAGAAGCTTTTCATTGTGTCCCCCGGGCTGGGAACCGTCTGCCCGACTATATGATAATATGCAAGTCTGCCGAGCACCCAACCGTTTGAATATCTTGCTCTTGCATTAAAAGGCGACTCGTTATTTATCCACGGTTTCACCCTCAAGTCCTTTTTTGATTCGGGGTATATCTGCATTGATACGTTTTTATCGGCGTCTATAAGATATTCAACTATCGTATCGCCGAGTTTATATGACTTGATTTCAAGCTCCATTTTTTTCTCCTTCGCATTTTATATTTTATATTGTTTATTATATGCATTTCGGATTGAAAAGTCAATAAAAAATATTTGAATTTACCATAATATAAAGCAACATCATGCAAAATGGCAAAAATAAAAAAATTAAAAAAAGTGTAAAAAGTTATTGACATACTGCATACTTTATGATATAATGATAAAAATTTAATATTATAAAGGCTGCGACGAAGACGGTCGGGGCTGATACATTTCAGAGAGCCGATGGTTGGTGCGAATCGGTATGAATCTTCCTTGTATGACCCATCCCTTCTGAGCCGGAAGCCCGAAAGGTTAATCTCCGAGTAGATACTTCCCGTGATTGCTGCGTAAATGCATAGAAGTTGATGGACTTCGAAGAGTGGCGAATTTTTTATTCGCAATTTGAGTGGTACCGCGAGTGTAAGTAACGAACTTATTTCACCCGTCTCAAAGCAATTCATAGGCTTTGATACGGGTGCGTTTTTTTATAATCCTTTCAAAGCAAAACAATATAAACGGAAGGTGGAAATTGTATGTTAACTCTTGACAAAATATTCAGCGCACAAGGGGTGCTGAAAAATATTATACGCGAAACATCTGTTGTCAGGGCTTATGGCATTGCCCCCGATTGCGAGCTATACTTAAAACCCGAAAACCTGCAAATCACGGGTTCCTTCAAGGTGAGAGGCTCGGCATATAAAATTGCAATGCTGTCCGAGAAGGAAAAGCAAAACGGTGTGGTTGCCTGCTCCGCGGGAAATCACGCGCAGGGGGTTACGCTTGCGGCAACAAAAAACGGAATTAAATCTCTTATCTGTCTGCCCGATACCGCTCCGATTTCCAAGGTTGAGGCCACAAAGGGCTATGGTGGAGAGGTCTGCCTGGTTCAGGGCTGTTATGACGATGCATGTAATAAAGCGTTGGAACTGAAAGAAAGCCACGGATATACCTTTGTTCATCCCTTTGATGATGAGAATGTGATTGCGGGGCAAGGTACAATCGCTCTTGAGATACTAAATGAGCTTGACAATATTGACGCCATTGTCGTTCCTGTCGGCGGCGGCGGACTTATTTCGGGAATTGCTTTTGCAACAAAGCAAATACGCCCATCCGTAAAGGTTTACGGGGTTCAGGTCACAGGCGCGGCAAGTATGTATAATTCTATCAAAAATAAGAAAATTGAGTGCCTGCCAAGCGTTCAGACCATTGCTGACGGCATAGCCGTAAAACAACCGGGTGAAAACACTTTTAAATATGTAAGCAAGTATGTGGACGATATTGCGCTTGTTACTGACGACGAAGTTGCATCTGCAATACTCGCACTGATGGAAAAACAGAAAACCATTGCCGAGGGCGCAGGTGCTGCGGCAGTTGCGGCAGTAATGTTTGATAAGTTCCCGCTAAAAGGCAAACGGGTGGTCAGCGTTGTATCGGGCGGTAATATTGACGTTACCAGCCTATCGAGAGTAATTGAACGCGGTCTTTTCAAATCAGGCCGCTGTTCAAGCCTTTTGATTGAGCTGATTGACAAACCGGGCCAGCTAAAGGAAATATCCCGCATTATTGCAGACCTCGGCGCAAATGTTACAGGTGTTCACTATGAAAAAGGCGACACTGAAAGCGTTAACGGATGCTTCTTGAGAATTAATATCGAAACAAGGGATTATGACCATGTTCAGCTTATCTCTAATACACTTCGGGACCAAGGATTTAAGCTTTTATAATGAAAGGATAGGTGGATTATATGTTAGAAAAAACAAACACAAGCAACGCTCCGAAGGCTATCGGACCCTATTCGCAGGCAGTGACTGTCGGTAATATGATTTACACGTCGGGACAGATTGCACTTGACCCTGAAACGGCGGAAATTGTCGGCGAAACAATCAAAGAGCAGACACACAGAGTGTGTAAAAACCTATCAGCCCTACTAAAAGCTTCGGGCAGCAGCCTAAAATCAGTCATAAAAACAGTGTGTTATCTAAGCGATATGAATAATTTTTCACAGTTTAACGAAGTGTATGCGGAATACTTTACGGATAAACCTGCCCGTTCCTGCGTGGAAGTGGCAAGGTTACCCAAAGATGTTCTTGTAGAAATTGATGTAATTGCAGCAAGGGAGGATACTTGAAAAATGATGAATGCAAGTAAATATAAAATCGGATATTATCTTGCACCCGGGGACTATTACGACTGGGTAAAGCGGGACCATATTGAAAAAGCGCCTGTTTGGTGTAGTGTGGATATGAGAGACGGAAATCAAAGTCTTGTGATTCCTATGAGTCTGGAGGAAAAACTCGAATATTACAAAGTTCTGCTTGAGGTAGGCT
>JBAYOS010000066.1:0-8605 GCA_041678125.1 Monoglobales bacterium | reverse complement strand
TTGTGGCAACGTTATATGTAGCTTCAAGGTAGGCTCTGTTACTTTCGTGAATATCCTTCTTCTCCCCGCCGTCTATCTTGTTTAATCTCGCCGTCATAAGCTTTTGAGCAATATCCATGGGCATATCAAGGAAAATCACCACGTCCGGTCTCGGAAGCAAGAGAAGGTCATATTCAAAATTTTCAAGCCAGTCAAGATATTTATTTCTCTCTGCTTCGTCAGTAATTTTGCTTGCCTGGTGAATCATGTTTGAGGTGGTGTATCTGTCTGCAACCACGATTCCACCCGAATTTAAAAATTCCTCAAAATCGGTTTTGTAGGTGGCATATCTGTCCGCCGCGAAAAAGGTTGATGCCGCATAAGCATTCACACAGTCGGGCGAGTTTCCGAAACTGCCGCCGAGATACATTCTCACAAGCGCAGACGACTCACTTTTATAGTTGGGAAATTCTATTCTCTTTACCCTTTTGCCGCTTTTTTCAAGATGCTCGCATAAAAGCTTGCTTTGCGTTTCCTTGCCGCTTGAATCAAGCCCTTCAATGACAATAAGCCTGCCCTTACTCATATTTTTTCCTCATTTCCGCTGCAAGTCCGCAGGACATTTTCCCCTCGGGGCAAGGTCCTGCCACACATGACGGACCAGCCTTTTTAAATATTGTCGGCGCAACGTCCTTAACAAGTTTATACATTAAAAACGCACATTCTCTTATTTCCCATTGCGCTCTCGTGCAGCATCTGTGATGGAAGAAGTTATATAAACTTCTTGCGTTCATTGTAACAATCATATTGGTTTCACAGGCGTTGGGAAGTATATATCTTGCATCCTCCTGAGCGGCCTTTTCCGCTTTCTTCTCTTCCATTCCGTTTGCCATATGGTCAGCCTTTAAAAGGTCTGTAAGTCGGTTATAATCCTCTGTATCTTTAGCCATAGTCTCAAGATAAATCTTTTTAGCCGCCTCATTATTTTCTATTGCGGGCGGAACAACAAAAGAAAATTCTTTTTCACTAACATATCTTTGCGATTTAACGCTGTAGGACGCTATCCTGTGACGGGTAAACTGCGCAAGCAGACTGCGGCTTACCCCCTCGATTCCAAAAGTAAAATTAATATGTTCGACGGGGCTCTCATGTCCGAGGTCCATCAGCATATTTAAAAATTTCTCTGTTTTTTCCTCGTCAAGCCCGTCCATAATATCGCTGACCTTTGCAGACGAATAGCAAAGTTTTGCAGCGGAGGCAACAATTTTTTCAGGGTCGGGTGTATATGCTAAAAGTTGTACGTTCATAATATGATTAACTCCTTTAAAAATTATTTACCCGTAACTTTGTGCCGAATTACTTTAAACATAAACTTAGGCAGTGCGAGCATTCTGAAAAAGCGTTTGGGCTCTTTCATAAGGCGGTAGAGCCATTCAAGCCCCAGTTTAATATAAATATCGGGTGCTCGTTTTACGTTACCCGCATAAACGTCAAGGCAGCCGCCAAGTCCCATAGCGACCTTAACATTCAGTCTGTCCTTATTTTGAAAAATCCATTTTTCCTGCTTGGGCGACCCGAGGCAAACAAAAAGTACATCAGGTTTTTTGTTATTTATATCTTCAATAATAATTTTTTCCTCTGCCACATCAAAATATCCGTCGTGAGTTCCGACTATCTTAATGCCCGGATACTTTGCCTCCAGAGCCTCCTTTGCCCTTTGGGCAACAGTCGGTGCGGCCCCGAAAAGATAAAGTGTTTTACCTGCGTGGGTCAGCTTTTCCATAAGTTTTAATGATACATCATAGCCGGCGGCTCTTTCGGGTATCTCATCTCCCAGAATTTTCGACGCGTAAATTATTCCAATTCCGTCTGCTGTGAGAAGGTGGGCGTTGTTTAATATTTTCTCAAACTCCCCGTCCTTTTTCGCCGCCATAACCATTTCGGAATTGGGCGTAAAAACATAGTGAAATCCATCATTTTCGGTCAATCCGAAAATGTAATCCGCACAGGCCGAAACCCCCATTTTACTAAACTTCACCCCGAGTATATCAACCGTATTTATCACGAAAATTCACCACCGGAATATATTTTTTCAGTAAACTTTATTATATACCATATTAAAATAAAAATCAATCTTTTCTATTGAATTTTATTTTAATATATGTTAAAATAAATTAATCACGCAGGAGGTGATAAGTCGTGGCATATGTATTAAAAGACGATATGGCTGTTAAAATGGCCGTTTTATATGTTATAAATAAATTTAAGGACGGTGTTACGGGCGAGGTTTTAACAGAGGTTGCAATTTACGCCTGCGGAATAGATTATTTCACCCTCAGACAGGTTCTTTTCACTCTTGAGCAGGACGAATTCATAACCTCATTTACAAACGAATACGGTGAAATGTTTGTTATAAACGAGGCGGGTGAACAGGCGCTTGAATTTTTCGTAAATAAACTTCCCTACCATTTTCGGGAGGATGTTACCGAATATATTTTGGGGCTCAGTCCCGATGAACTTCCTTCCAACAAGTTTTACTGCGACTTTTTCCCTGCCAACGATTTGGAATACAACGTTTATCTTGAATACAAGGAAAACGGAACTACCACGCTTAAAATGGAATTTACCGCCGGGGACCGGGAAAATGCGCAGAAAACAGTCAATCTGATAAACAAAAATAAGGATAAGCTGTTCGGCGAAATATTTAAGTGCATAATGGCACTTGATTAACAAAAAAAGGTGGCAATTCAATAAGAATTGCCGCCCTTTTTAATTTTCCATGTGTCTGCCGAGGAAATTCGCCGCACTTTGCGCAAGCTTTGTTTCTACCTCGCCCGGCATTCCCTTTTCTCCCGAAGCTACAACGACACTTCCCAGACAATCTCCCTCTGAAATAATCGGCACCGCAACGCCAAGCTGATATTTTTCGTTCCCCTGGGCTATATAAAGATGCTTGTTTTCCGAAGGGTTTACAACGTAAAGCGTTTTTTCGTCCATAATCCGTTCCAAATCATTTGAAACAGGCTTTTCGGAAAGCTCCTTTTTTGATGCGCCCGAAACGGCAATAATAGAATCCTTATCGGTTATACAGACGGGATAACCGCTCGTTTTTGCAAGAGACTCCGCATAATCTGCGGCAAATTCCCCAAGCTCGCCAATGGGAGAATATTTTTTAAAAATAACCTCGCCGTCGCGGTCGGTGAATATCTCGAGCGGGTCTCCCTCCTTTATCCTCAAAGTTCTTCTTATTTCCTTAGGTATAACAACACGACCGAGGTCGTCAATTCTTCTGACAATTCCTGTTGCTTTCATATAAAAAAATCTCCTTTTTTGCATTGATTTTACAATCTTATTATCTGCAGAAAAGGAGTATTTATGTAATGAATTTTTTTGGAATATGGTGGAAGATTTTTATTCTCTTGACTTTTATTTCATATAATGATATAATGAAAAAAAATTTTTTTGGAGGAAATAATAATGACCAGAATTAAAACCATTGAAACAAGAAACATTGAAAAATCAGCTAAAAACGGCGGTTGCGGCGAATGTCAGACTTCTTGCCAGTCTGCTTGCAAAACTTCATGCGGCGTTGCAAACCAGAAATGCGAAAACACAAATAAATAATTAAAATTATTTGAGCCGCCGCCATGTTTGGAGGCGGCTCAAGTTTTGATATTTGCCGCCCGACTTACTATGCTCGGTGGCAGGTTTTTTAAAGAGGATAAACAGATGGTTCATCAATATAAATTAAACGGATACAACATCGTGCTTGACACCGCAAGCGGAGCGGTCCACCTTGTAGACGAGGTGGCGTACGATATTATTGAATTATACAATCAAAAAACCGCTGAGGAAATTGTGTCTGAAATTTCGGCAAAATACAAACATCTTCCAGACGTGACAAAGGCGGAAATTTCAGAATGTTTAGACGATATAAAATCGCTTATAGATTCGGGAAAGCTATTTTCCGAAGACAAATACGAGGAGCTTGCAAAGAGCTATAAATCCACGACAAACGTTGTTAAAGCACTCTGTTTACATATTTCCCACACCTGCAATTTAAATTGTTCATACTGCTTTGCAAGTCAGGGCAAATATCAGGGCGAGCGCGCACTTATGTCATTTGACGTTGGTAAGCAGGCGTTTGATTTTCTTATCGCAAATTCAGGTTCAAGGCGAAATCTTGAGGTTGACTTTTTCGGCGGCGAGCCCCTTATGAACTGGGATGTGGTTGTAAGGCTTGTTGAATATGCAAGAAGTGTTGAAAAAAAGCATAATAAAAACTTCCGCTTTACCCTCACCACCAACGGAGTTCTATTAGACGATGATAAAATAGACTTTTTAAATAAAGAAATGAGCAATGTGGTATTAAGTCTTGACGGAAGAAAAGAAATTCACGACCATTTCCGCAAGGACTACAGCGGCAATGGCAGCTATGACCTTATTCTGCCGAAATTCAAAAACTTTGTTGAAAAACGGGGCGGCAGGGACTATTATATGCGCGGCACTTTTACGCACAATAATACTGACTTTACGAAGGATATTTTCCACATGGCAGACCTCGGTTTCTCCGAGCTTAGCATGGAGCCCGTGTTTTGTCCGCCAAGCGACCCCTATGCTCTCACAAAAGAGGATATGCCCAAGCTTTTTGAGCAATATGAACTTCTTGCAAAGGAAATGATTAAACGCAAAAAAGAGGGCAGACCCTTCACTTTTTATCATTATATGCTTGACCTGAAAAACGGGCCTTGCATATACAAACGTATAACGGGCTGCGGCTCGGGAACCGAATATATGGCAGTTACCCCTTGGGGCGATTTATACCCCTGCCATCAGTTTGTGGGTGACGAAAAATACCTGCTGGGCAACATCTGGGATGGCGTGAAAAATACTGAAATTCAGGACGAGTTCCGTAAATGCAACGCATATTCACGTCCCGAATGTAACGATTGCTGGGCAAGACTTTACTGTTCGGGCGGTTGCGCCGCCAATTCCTACCATTCGACAGGGTCAATCGGCGGTGTGTATGAATATGGCTGTGAGCTGTTTAAAAAACGCATTGAGTGTGCGATTATGATGCAAATTGCCGAGGAAGAAATATGAACACCCCCATTTTCGATTTTGTAAAAAAATATTCAGCCAGCGACATATCGCGGCTTCATATGCCCGGCCATAAGGGGAAAAATTTCTTTGGACTTGAAAAATTTGATATAACCGAAGTCAGCGGTGCTGACGTTTTGTCCTCTGCGGAGGGTATAATTGCCGAAAGTGAAAAAAACGCCTCTGCCCTTTTCGGCAGCGGCCGCACATTTTATTCAACCGAAGGGTCCGCTGCGGCAATCTGCGGTATGCTTGCACTTGTCGGCAGAGGAAAAACCACGATTTTAGCGGCAAGAAACGTACACAAAGCGTTCGTTCACGCCTGCGCACTTTTGGATTATAATGTGGACTGGATTATCCCTGACGATTATACCAATCTGTTAAAATGCGAAATAACCGCCCAAAACCTTGAAAAGAAACTTTTGTCCTCAGACAAAAAGCCGAATGCGGTGTATCTAACCTCTCCCGATTATTTAGGGAATATCCAGAACATTTCCGAAATCGCTGAGGTTTGCAGGCAGTATAACATTCCCCTTCTTATAGATAATGCGCACGGTGCATATCTCGGGTTTTTGGAAAAATCTCTTCACCCCATTCACCTCGGCGCAACCGTTTGCTGTGATTCGGCGCATAAAACCCTGCATGTTTTAACAGGCGGAGCCTACCTTCATATTGCAAAGGACGCGCCAAAGGAATTTGCCGAAAACGCCCGCGAAAAGCTGTCACTGTTCACATCCACCAGTCCGTCATACTTGATTTTGCAGTCGCTTGATTTGTGCAATAGATATCTATTTGACGGATTCAGAGAAAAACTGAGTGTTTGCATAGAAAAAACAGACTCGCTAAAGGATTTTATTTCCTCCTGCGGATTTGCGGTTTTAAAAACCGAGCCGCTTAAAATTACAATCGAGTCATCACGCTCAGGCTACAGTGGAAATGAACTTGCAGAAATTTTGAGAGAAAATAAAATCGAACCCGAATTTTGCGACAATGATTTTGTGGTGCTTATGTTTACTCCGCAAAATTCCGACCTTGACTTTATAAGAGTGCAAGCCGCTCTTAAAAGCATCTTCCCCAGGAGACCAAAATCTCAAGCCTCGGTAAAAATACCATCTCCGCAAACTAAAATGCCTATAAGGGAAGCGGTTTTTGCACCCTCCGAAACGGTCGATGTTTCCACCTCCATAGGCAGAATTTGTGCCGCTCCGACGGTATCCTGCCCCCCTGCGGTGCCGATAGCGGTCAGCGGCGAAATAATAACCGATAAAACCGCAGAATTATTCAAATTCTACGGCATAGAAAAAATTAAAGTTGTAAAAAAATGAGATGTGATATTCACATCTCATTTTCTTATATTTTTAATAATTTTATTAATCCGATTAGCCCTTCATTGCCTCTTCGACTGCAACTGCAACTGCAACGGTCATACCAACCATTGGGTTGTTGCCCGCACCGATAAGTCCCATCATCTCAACGTGAGCAGGAACTGAAGATGAGCCTGCAAACTGAGCGTCTGAGTGCATTCTTCCCATAGTATCTGTCATACCGTAGGAAGCGGGGCCTGCCGCCATATTGTCGGGGTGAAGCGTACGTCCTGTACCGCCGCCCGAAGCAACAGAGAAATATTTTTTACCCTGGAGGATACATTCTTTTTTGTATGTACCCGCAACAGGATGCTGGAATCTTGTCGGGTTGGTGGAGTTACCTGTGATGGAAACGTCAACACCCTCAAGGTGCATTATAGCAACGCCTTCACGGACATCATCCGCGCCGTAGCAACGGACTTTTGCTCTTTCACCCTTGGAATAAGCTGTTTCATTAACGATTTTAACTTCACCTGTATAATAGTCAAACTGTGTCTGAACATAAGTAAAGCCGTTGATTCTTGAAATAATCTGAGCAGCATCCTTACCAAGACCGTTAAGGATAACCCTGAGGTCTTCTTTTCTTGCTTTGTTAGCGCTCTTTGCAAGGCCGATTGCACCTTCAGCCGCAGCAAAGGATTCGTGACCTGCGAGGAATGCGAAGCATTTTGTTTCTTCTCTTAAAAGCATTGCGCCCAGGTTACCGTGGCCGATACCAACCTTTCTGTCATCCGCAACAGAGCCGGGGATACAGAAGGACTGAAGACCGAGACCGATTTTTTCAGCCGCGTCAGCCGCTTTTGTGCAGCCGTCTTTGATAGCGATCGCCGCGCCTACAATGTAAGCCCAGCAAGCGTTTTCAAAGCAGATAGGCTGAATGCCTTTAACAAGATTATATACATCTATGCCTTTTTCATCGCAAACAGCTTTTGCTTCTTCAATAGAAGAAATGCCGTGCTTTGCGAGTTCTTCATTTATTTGTTTGATTCTTCTTTCATAACTTTCAAATAATGCCATTTCGCTTATACCTCCTTCTTCAATTATTCGTGTCTCGGGTCGATGAGTTTTGCGGCGTCGTCAACTCTGCCGTACTGACCGCTGGCTTTTGCGAGAGCTTCGCCTGCATCCATGCCTTTGCCGATCATTTCCATCATCTTGCCGAGGTGAACAAATTTATAACCGATAATCTGACCTTCGTCGTCAACTGCTATCTTTGTGATATAGCCTTCAGCGAGTTCAAGGTATCTCGGACCTTTTTTAAGTGTCGCATATGTAGTACCAACCTGTGATCTGAGGCCCTTGCCGAGGTCCTCAAGACCTGCACCGATGGGAAGTCCGTCTTCCGAGAAAGCAGTCTGCGTACGACCGTATGCAATCTGCAAAAAGAGTTCTCTCATAGCTGTATTGATAGCATCACAAACGAGGTCTGTGTTAAGCGCCTCAAGAATTGTTTTGCCAACTAAAATTTCAGACGCCATAGCCGCTGAATGGGTCATGCCAGAACAGCCGACTGTTTCAATAAGCGCCTCCTGAATGATACCCTCTTTAACATTAAGGGTAAGTTTGCAAGCACCCTGCTGAGGTGCACACCAGCCTACACCGTGTGTAAGACCGGAAATGTCCTTAACTTCTTTTGCCTGTATCCATTTTCCTTCCTGAGGAATGGGAGCAGGACCGTGATACGCGCCCTTAGCAAGCGGGCACATAGCTTCTACTTCACTTGAATAGTTCATAGAAATTCTCCTTCCTAATATATTGAAAATTAATTTTTCACATAAATCAACTAACATATTATACCATAAAATTCGACCGCTTGCAAGAGCAATCTACAAAAAAACCGCTTTTACTTTTTCCGCACGGTATTTAAAAAAAAGACAGGCGTTTGCCTGTCTAAGTTTTGGTATTCTTTTTAAAGATTTTTCAGTTTCATCACCGTTTTAAAAATAATTGGCCTCAGCGGTATACAATTTGTCCAGAAAAATGCACGAACCCGATACCACATATTCTTTTTGTCAATAGTTTTACCTTTACGGATAATGGACGAAACGACAGCAATAATCTGCTCTTTATCTATCGGAAATTCGACCACTTTCTGATTGTCACCGCACAGTCCGTATCCTTCCTTTTTAACCTTTACAATTCTGTGCAGAACATAATCACCG
>JBAYOS010000065.1:0-8974 GCA_041678125.1 Monoglobales bacterium | reverse complement strand
GGCTCGCAAAATGGTTACAAAATATTGTCTGAGTGAAAAAATCGGCCCTATCACCTACGGCTCGGCAAATGATGAGGTGTTCTTAGGCAAGGGCTGGACACAGACAAAAAGCTACAGTGAGGAGCTTGCTGCCATAATTGACAGCGAGGTTTCGGATATTATCGAGTCATGTTACAACAATACCGTTAAGCTGCTTACGGAAAATAAAGATAAGCTTATGCGGATTGCCGATGCGCTGCTTGAATTCGAAAAAATTGACGGTCCTACCTTTGAAAAGCTTTTCACTCATGATGAATCATCTGCTCAGACTCCTTCAGAAACCGAAGGAAATATCAAGGAGTAAAACGGAAAGGTAACCTAAAATGAAAAAATTTATTGAAAAGGTTTTCGGAACTTACAGTTCCAGGGAGCTTAAGAGAATTATTCCGATTGTAGATAAAGTTGATGCCCTGGAAGAGGAATATAAATCCCTTTCTGATGCACAGCTTAAATCAAAAACCGATGAATTCAAATCAAGACTTTCAAATGGTGAAAGCCTTGGCAGCATATTGCCCGAGGCATTTGCCACAGTACGCGAAGCGTGCGACCGTGTTCTCGGTATGCGCCCCTTTCGGGTGCAGGTAATAGGCGGCATTATTCTGCATCAGGGCAGAATTGCCGAAATGAAAACGGGTGAAGGTAAAACTCTTGTTGCCACCCTCCCCGCTTATCTTAACGCTTTGACAGGGGAAGGTGTCCACATCGTAACAGTGAACGATTACCTTGCAAAGCGTGACAGCGAATGGATGGGCAAGGTGCACAGATTCCTTGGTTTGTCGGTAGGTCTTATTCTGTCGGGTATGGATTCTGACAAGCGCAGAGCATCATATAGCTGTGACATCACATATGGCACGAATAACGAGCTTGGCTTTGACTATCTGCGTGACAATATGGTTATTTACAAGGAACAAATGGTACAACGCGGACACGTTTATGCAATCGTTGACGAGGTTGACTCCATACTTATTGATGAGGCGAGAACTCCGCTTATTATTTCAGGTCAGGGTGATGCTTCAACCCAGCTTTACACTCTCGCCAACCAGTTTGCAAAAAGCTTAAAACCCTTAAGACGCAAGGAATTTGACTCAAAAGAGAACTACGAAGATATTGATGCGGACTATCTTATTGACGAGAAGGCCCGCACGGTAACCCTTACAAAAAAAGGTATTGAAAAAGCTGAAAAAGCATTTAATCTCGAAAACTTCTCGGACATTGAGAATACAACAATAGTTCATCATATAAACCAGGCCATAAAGGCTCACGGAATTATGAAACGCGACATAGATTATGTTGTCCGCGACGGCGAGGTTATAATCGTCGATGAGTTTACAGGTCGTCTGATGATAGGCAGACGGTACAGCGAGGGTCTTCATCAGGCGATTGAAGCAAAGGAAGGGGTTACTGTTGCCCGTGAAAGTAAAACTCTTGCAACCATAACCTTCCAGAACTATTTCAGACTTTATAAAAAGCTTGCGGGAATGACGGGTACAGCTTTGACGGAAGAGGCAGAGTTTCAAGAGATTTATTCGCTTGACGTGGTTGAAGTTCCAACAAACAAGCCCCTTTTAAGAAAAGATTTGCCAGACCAGATATATAAAAATGAATCTGCAAAATTTGCCGCGGTTATCAGGGCTATTGAAGAGGCTCATGCAAAAGGTCAGCCTGTTCTTGTAGGTACAATTTCTATTGAAAAATCCGAGCTTTTAAGCTCACTTCTTAATAAGAGGGGAGTTAAACACGAGGTTTTAAACGCAAAACATCACGATAAAGAGGCGCAAATTGTCGCTCAGGCAGGTAAACCCGGTGCGGTTACCATTGCCACCAACATGGCAGGCCGCGGTACCGATATTACTCTCGGTGGTAATGCCGAATACCTTGCGAAAAGCGAAATGTCCAAAAAGGGATATTCCGACGAAATGATTGCCGACGCTTCGGGATTTTTTGATACCGATAATGAGGAAATAATTAAAGCAAGGGCGGAATATACCAAGCTTCTCCAAAAATATAAAGAAGAAATTTCCTCTGCTCATAAGCAGGTAGTTGAAAGCGGCGGTCTGTTCATAATAGGTACAGAGCGTCACGAATCAAGACGAATTGACAATCAGCTCAGAGGCCGTGCAGGCCGTCAGGGCGACCCCGGTCAGACAAGGTTTTTCATGTCGCTTGACGATGACCTTATGCGTCTTTTCGGTTCGGATAAAATAAGAAGCGTTATAAATGCCTTAAACTTCCCTGAAAATGAGCCGATTGAGCATCCGATGCTGACCAACGCCATTGAAAATGCTCAGAAAAATGTTGAGGGCAGAAACTTCTCAATCAGAAAACACGTCCTCCAGTTTGACGAGGTAATGAACGAACAGCGTACAATTATTTATGCTGAACGTAAAAAAGTTTTAAGCGGTGAAAATCTTAAGCCTTACATTGAAAAAATGATTGCCGATGTTATTTCCGAGGGCGCGAAGCGCTTTTCAAACGGCAGTGATGTCCCTGATGACTGGGATCTTGAGGGCATGAAAAACTATTTCAATTCTTTCATATATGAAGGAAAACTTGAATTTACCCGCGAAAGCATTGAAAAACTGACGCTTGACTCGTTCATTCAGGATGCTACCGAAAAGGCTATGGAAAAATATGCCGCTCAGGAATCGGTTTTCGGTGAAGACCTGCGTGAGATTGAGCGCGTTATTATGCTCCGTACCATTGACAGCTACTGGATGGATCACATTGACCTTATGGATGAGCTTAAGAGGGGCATTTCTTTAAGAGCCTACGGTCAGCGTGACCCTGTAATCGAGTTCAAATTCGAAGGCATGGACATGTTTGAGGAAATGACGGCAAATATTAAAGCGGATACCGTTAAAATGGTATTGAATGTCCGTCCGGGCACAAGTACTCAGCGTCAGGAGGTTGCAAAACCGTTGACCGCATCGCATGGCGACGAAACAATCGAGAAAAAACCTGCTCGTGTGGAAAATAAAGTCGGTCCTAACGACCCATGTCCCTGCGGCTCAGGTAAAAAATACAAAAAGTGCTGCAGACCGTAGCTTTTGGTTTAACTCCGAATTTTGAAAGGTTGTGAAAAAATGTTAGAGCTTGAAGAATATAGAATATCTTTAAGAAATCTCGATGAGGGCATTAAAGAGTTGGGTGATTCACTTTAACTTGCCTGCGCTTACCTCCGAGCTTGAGGACTTGGAAAAACAGGCAACTGCCCCCGATTTTTGGGATGATATGGAAAACTCGGGCAAGGTTTTGAGAAAAACCAAAGCACTCAAAGAAAAAATTTCCGCATATAATGCTTTGTGCACTGAACGTGAGGACCTTATTTTGCTTATTGATATGGCAAATGAGGAAAATGACGAAAGCATGATAGATGAAATCATCGCAGGATACGAAAAGCTCAGCGAAGACTATAATAAAATGCGTCTTGACACACTGCTGACCGGTCCTTACGACAAAAATAACGCTATTTTGTCACTCCACGCGGGTGCGGGCGGAACGGAAGCTCAGGACTGGGTGCAGATGCTCATGAGAATGTATCTCCGCTGGGCGGAGCGCCGTGGTTTTGAAACCAAGATTTTAGATATTTTAGATGGCGACGATGCCGGTGTAAAAAGCGTTACGATGCTGATTTCAGGCGTTAATGTGTACGGTTATGCAAAGACCGAAAAAGGCGTTCACCGCCTTGTCCGCATCTCCCCGTTTGATGCTTCGGGCAGACGCCACACATCCTTTGCATCACTTGATGTTATGCCTGAATTTGACGACGATATTGAAATTACAATCCGCAGTGAGGATTTAAAGGTTGACACCTATCGTGCAAGCGGAGCAGGCGGTCAGCATGTCAATAAAACCGAATCGGCGGTCAGAATCACTCATATACCGACGGGAATTGTTGTATCCTGTCAGACAGAGCGTTCGCAGATACAAAACAGAGAAACCTGTTTGAAAATGCTTAAATCCAAGCTTTTGGAAATTGCCGAACGCGAAAAAATGGACAAAATTGAAGATATTAAAGGTAATATGAAGGATATCGCATGGGGCAGTCAGATTCGTTCTTACGTTTTCCACCCCTATACAATGGTCAAAGACCACCGCACAAATTTTGAATCGGGAAATATCGGGGCGGTTATGGACGGCGAAATTGACGGGTTTATCAATGAGTACCTTAAACAACAGAGTCTTGGAAGCTTAAAAGAAAAATAAGGTGGTGTTTTTATGGATTTTTTAGCGAAACCGGAATTCTTGTGGCTTATTATTACAATTGTACTCTTTACAATTGAGGCACTTACCGTGAATCTTACAACCATTTGGTTCGGATTCGGTGCAATCGTTGCAATGGTGGCGGCTTCCTTGGGCGGCTCTATGCAGTTTCAGGTCGTTCTGTTTATTTTGACCACAATAGTGCTTTTGATTTTCACTCGTCCGCTTGCTGTTAAATACATAAAAAAAACCTCAACCAATATTGACGGGCTTGTCGGCAAACAGGCAATCGTCACGGAAAGAATCGACAATCTTGCAGGCACAGGTCAGGTGAAAATTGACGGTAATGTCTGGTCTGCCCGTTCTGAAAACGGTTTTATCATCGAAGAACGGGAAGTCGTTGATATTATAAAAATCTCAGGTGTAAAATTAATAGTAAAAATGAAGGGGATGTAATTTATGGAATTAATCGTTATTGTTCTTATCATTGCAGTTATTTTAATTGTGTCAAACATTAAAATAGTTCCTCAGGCACATGCTTTTATTGTTGAGCGACTTGGTGCTTATAAAGAAACCTGGGGTGTTGGCCTGCATATTAAGGTTCCTTTTATCGACAAGATTTCAAAAAAGGTGTCAATCAAAGAGCAGGTGGTCGATTTTGAACCTCAGCCCGTTATCACAAAGGATAACGTTACAATGCAGATTGACACTGTAATTTACTATCAGATTACCGAGCCAAAGCTTTATACATACGGTGTTGACCGTCCGCTTGTGGCTATTGAAAACCTAACCGCTACTACTCTCCGTAACATTATCGGTGACATGGAGCTTGACGAAACGCTTACCTCCCGTGATGTTGTAAACACAAAAATGCGTACCATTTTAGATGAAGCGACTGACCCATGGGGAATAAAAATCAACCGTGTTGAGCTGAAAAACATTATGCCCCCGAAGGAAATCCGCGATGCTATGGAAAAACAAATGAAAGCAGAGCGTGAACGCCGTGAAGCGATTCTTCGTGCCGAGGGTGACAAAAAGAGTGCAATTTTAGTTGCCGAAGGTGAAAAACAGGCGCAGATTTTAAGGGCTGAAGCTGAGAAGGAATCACAGATTCTATACGCTGAGGCTGAAAAGGAAGCTACCATCAGAAAGGCCGAAGGAGAGGCTGCGGCTATTCTGCAGGTGCAAAAGGCGACGGCTGATGGTATTGAGCTGTTAAACAAAGCAAACCCCGATAAAAAAGTTTTAATTTTAAAAAGCTATGAGGCACTTGAAAAGGTTGCCGACGGCAAATCTACTAAGATAATAATTCCGTCAGAGCTTCAAGGAGTGGCATCCCTTGCTACCTCTGTAAAAGAGCTTTGGTCTGATGTTAAAGAAGATAAAAATAATTAAGGAGCATACACTATGAGCAACAAATCAAAAGTACTTGCATTCGACTTTGGTGCATCGAGCGGTAGAGCTTTGCTTTTCACATTTGACGGCGAAAAAATCTCAATGGAGGAAATGCACCGATTTTCCAACGATCCCGTAATGATTTCCGGTTCTTACCGTTGGGATATTATGCGACTTTTTTTCGAAATTAAACAGGGTATTTTAAATACCATAAACAATGGCCACAAGGATTTTGAAGCTATCGGTATTGATACTTGGGGCGTTGACTTCGGACTTCTTGACAAAAACGGTCAGCTTATTGCCAACCCCTATCATTACCGTGATGAAAGAACAAACGGAATGATTGAAGAGGCTGACAAAATGGCGGGCAAAAAATACATATTTGACCGTACGGGAATTCAGTTTAATTTCTTTAACACCATTTTTCAGATGCTTGCAATGGTTAAAAATGATGACCCATCACTTAAAATTGCTGACAAGCTTCTGTTTACTCCCGACCTGTTCAACTACTTCCTGACAGGTGAGAAGAGAAACGAATATACCATTGCATCTACCTCCCAGCTTATAAATGCACATACAAAGGATTGGGATGACGAGCTTATGAGCAAGCTGGGAATTGACAGAAATCTTTTCTGCGACATTATAAAGCCGGGCGAGACTATCGGAATGCTTTCTGACGAAATATGCGAGGAGCTGGGTTGTCCAAAAGTACCCGTAATTGCGGTCGGCTCACATGATACAGCCTCTGCAGTGGCTTCTGTTCCGACAGCGGGCGGATATGATTATGCATACATCAGCACAGGCACATGGGCGCTGCTCGGTGTTGAGTCGGATGAGCCTATTATATCTGACAAAAGCTTTGCTTACGATTTCACAAATGAGGGCGGAGTGGGAGATAAAATCCGATTCCTCAAAAACATTATGGGTCTTTGGATTATTCAGGAAAGCCGCCGCCAGTGGAAACGCGAAGGCAAGGACTTCTCCTTTGATGCTCTTGAAAAGGCGGCATGGGATGTGCAGCCCTTTGAATCCTTTATAAATCCTGACGATGATGCTTTTGCGACCCCTGGAAATATGCCGAAAAGAATCCGTAGCTACTGCGAAAAAACAGGTCAGAAGGTTCCGCAGACCGAGGGCGAAATTATTCGCTGTGCAGCTCAGAGTATTGCAATGAAATGTGCCTACGCTGTAAAAGGCATGGAAGATACATTAGGCAAAAAACTTGATTTAATTCATATGGTCGGCGGCGGAATTAAGGATACAATGGTTTGTACCTTGATTTCCTGCGCAACAGGCAAAAAGGTAATTGCCGGCCCCGTTGAAGCAACTGGCACAGGTAATGCCCTCATGCAGCTTACCTCTCTCGGCAAGATTAAATCCCTGTCCGAAGCTCGCAAGGTTGTTATAAATTCTTTCGATACAAAAGAATATAACCCCACCGAACAGGACAAATGGGCAGAGGCGTATGATAAATTCCTGACAGTAACGGGACTGAAAAAATAATATAAAAAGCGCTCGAAAGAGCGCTTTTATTTTATTATTCCGAATCCGTTTTGTAAAATTGTTCCGCCTGCGTAGTTTTCTCCGAAAACTATTTCACCACCCGATTCAAACGGATTATTTGTTAAATTTACAATAATTTTCAGATTATTTCGGTAAAAAATCAGCACTCCTTTTTCATTCTCAAATCTTATATTCTCATCTTTCAAATCTATAAGCTCGTGCTTTAATCTGCACAGTTTTTTAAAAAATTTGTGCAAATCGCAGTCCACCCTGTCCCACTTAAAATATCCTCTGTTAAACGGGTCTCGCTCCCCCTCCATACCAATTTCATCACCATAGTATATTGACGGTGCACCCGGCAGCATAAACTGCAAAAATGCGGCTATTCTCACTTTATTTGAAACAACATTATATATTCTTGCGGTATCGTGTGTGGACAGCATATTCATGCAGCAACAAAGAATTTCGGGCGGATAATTTTCCACAATAGTCATTATTTCTTCCTTAAAATCATCAGCACTCTTATCCCCTTTTATTAAGCCCTTAATGGCATTTAAAAAGGGGTAATTCATAACAGAATCAAGCTCGTGACCGAACAAATAATTTCTCCGCTCGCCGTAACTGATTTTGTTTGATGCATCCTCCCACACCTCGCCCATAATCAGCGCATCCTTTTTAATCTCCTTTGCCGAGCTGGAAATTTCACAAATAAACCCGTCTGTAAGCTCGTCGGCAACGTCCAGGCGAATCCCGTCGGCTCCTGATTTTATCCAGAACGGGATTACCTCCTCGGTAATAAATTTTATAAACCCCGGATGCCCTTTTTTAATTTGCGGCAATGTTTTAACTCGCCACCACGCCGTGTAATCGTTAGGAAACTGTTTAAAATCATACCAATCCAGATATGGTGAATTTTTTTCATTGACCGCCGACTCAAAATATATGCTCCTGTTTCCCGTATGGGAAAAAACTCCGTCAATAATTATGCGGATTCCAAGCTCGTGCGCATGGTCGCACAAGCTTTTAAAATCCTCATTGCTTCCAAGCATCGGGTCAACCGCCATATAATCGGCAGTATCATATCTGTGGTTTGAAAAGGCCTTTACAATCGGGTTAAGATATATTATATCCGCTCCCAAGTCCTTTATATAGGGTAGCTTTTCGATTATTCCGTGAAGATTTCCGCCGAAAAAATCGGTGTTCCAGTTACCCTCGGAGTCGGGGCGGTTGTCAGGAATATCGTTTAAATTTTCATGTATTCTAAATGGCGTCAGTTTTCCGCTTAAATCCACCTCACCGCTTTTATTAAACCTGTCGGGGAAAATTTGATATATGACTGCCCCCTTTGCCCAATCGGGCGCGCTGTAGTTTTTGTCATAGCAGGTGAGCTGCCATTTGTGTCCTTCCTCCATGTTAGTGTCATTATACCCTTGCTTAAAAAGTGAAAAACCTCCATCAGACTTCTTAATGTAAAACCAGTAAAAATAAAGACCTTCATTTTCAATTTTAATGTCTCCTGAGAAGCTTTCATACCCGTTTTCATATGCTCCCTTTGTAAGTTCAAATTTTTGCCTTGTTCCCCCGTCTTTTTCGAGCAAAAGGAAAACCTTTCGGGCAGTGCAGGTTAATGGGACAAGTATGTTAAAATAACCTACCTGCCCCGTTTTTATTGCCCCGAAAGGTTTTTTATATTTTTCATTTTTGCTATCAAATAAAATTCTCATAGTTTAATATTCCATATCTTGTCCGCATATTCTTTTATTGAACGGTCGGAAGAGAAAATGCCGGCCTTTGCAACGTTCACAAGCGACATATCGGTAAACTTATCCTTCTC
>JBAYOS010000064.1:0-9096 GCA_041678125.1 Monoglobales bacterium | reverse complement strand
TTTTATCCCCGTCCCAATCGTCCCAAAACGGACTGCCGATATTTGTATCATCCGAAGCGGTATCCCAAAATTCACTGCCGATCTCATACATCAGAATCACCCGTTTCACTAACGTGAAGCTTTATAGGTATCTGTGAGCTTCCGTTTTATTAAAATCAGTATTACCAAATTTGCAAGAAATTTATTGCAAACTAATTATTTTTAGTATATTACATTTGCGCTAATTTGTCAATATTACATACATATTAAATATAGTAGCTAAGAATCTTTTTCGTGATTCTGCGGCCCTTATTATCAAGGGGAAATGTATCAAAACGCATATTGACTGATAGGTGGCGTAGTGTTATAATAACATTAAATATAATAATTTTGGGGAGAGAAATGATGAACACAAGAATTAATCTTTACAGCGGGCAATTTAGTGAGAAGGAAAAGGTACTTCTGTCAAATGGAGAGTTTACCGTTACAACCTTCAAATACTCAAACGGCATTGAAGCGGTAACCGTCAAAAACTCCAAAGGCTATGTCACAATTCTTCCCTTCATGGGGCAGATGATTTGGGATATGGAATTTCTCGGCCATAACATGGTGATGAAGTCTATTTATGACGAGCCGCAGATTTGTTATGACAACTACAGTGAAAGCTATGGCTGTTTCCTGATGCATTGCGGACTGAGAGCAATGGGCAATCCTACCCCGGAGGATACGCATAAGCCTCACGGTGAAATTCCCGTTGCAAGATATAGAGAGGCATACATTATTCTCGGAGAGGATGAAAAGGGTAAGTATATTTCTTTGGGCGGGATATACAGTCATAAGATAGCGTTCGAAGTTGACTATGATTTTGTGCCCGAATGCAGACTTTATGAGGGCGCGTCCATTATTGATATGATAATAAGCTTCACGAATAACAAGGATTTGCCGCTTGAATATTTCTACCTCTGCCATATAAACTACAGACCTGTTGACGGGTCAAAGCTTATATACACAGCAGACCGAAAGAAAATTATTACTCATGCGGAGGTGCCCGAGGGCTATCCGCTTGAAAAGGAAACAAATGCATATATTAAAAAACTGCAGGAAGATGCGTCGCTTATGGACACAATTGACAGTACGTCTCAGTTCTATGCGCCTGAGATAGTATTTACCTGTACATATGACGCAGACGAAAACGGTGACGCCCACACAATGCAGCTTATGCCTGACGGCTATTCCTGCTATGTATGTCACAAGCCTGACGAGCTTCCGTTTGGTACAAGATGGATTGCCCGTACAAAGGACGAGGACGCACTTGGTATGGTGCTTCCCGCTACATCATCTCACAAAGGCTATATCTACTGTAAATCCCAGGGGCAGGAAAGGTATCTTGCGAGCGGTGAAACAATGACTTATCACATCAGCACAGGTATACTTTCTCCCGAAGAAAGCGAAAGAATGAAAAATAAGATTCAGAAAGTCAGAGGAATTATAATATGGGCCAATCAAACTATATAGTACTTGAAAACAAGCATTTTTGCTTAAAGATTGACAAGTTTTGTGTGGCGCAAAGCCTTGTATATAAATCAAACGGTGAGGAATGTATCGCGGTGGAGGAAAAATTGCCGCTTTTCTCACTTGCAGAGGAGCGCCCGTATAACAATGAAATAAAGTTGGCTCATCCCAATAAAACCACTACGTTTCATGCAAATCGTGTACGCATTGAGGGGGATAAGCTTATTGTAGGCTTTGAGCTTCTCGGCTGGGAAGCGGTGGTCAGACTTAATATAAAAGACGATTACATAGCTTTTCAGCTTGAAAAGTTTAACGTTGAATTTAAGGATTTCGGCTATCTTATGATGGATACGCCACCCGTTTTGCGGTTCAGACTTCTCCAGCTTCCGATAGCAAGCAGAGAAAAGTTCGGCGAATGGCTCAATGTAGTCTGGGACGATAGGGTGGCGGTAAATTTGCTTGCTACGTCACCATATGCTTTAGTAGATGCCGAAAAGCGAAAAAACCACCGTATTTTAACTGCGGATGCGCACAGAGATATTGATCTTTTTGACTGTGGGGCGGCGCTGATTGTTACCGCACCCGATAAGCTTCTCGATTGCATAGAGCAGGTAGAAATTGACTATAATCTGCCAAAGGGTGCTACCGCCAGAAAAAGCCAAGAACTCAACAGATCCATATATTGGGCGTATGCTATTTACCCGTCAACTGTTGACAAACATATCGAATGTGCCAAAAAGGGCGGATTTAGTAAGCTTATTATATCCTATAACAACATTTTCAAAGAAGAAGGGCCATATGCACATTGTAACGATTTTGAGTACCGACCCGAATATGCAAACGGAGATGCAGATGTTAAGCTTGTGATAGATAAGCTTAAAGCGGCAGGGATCACGCCCGGAATACATTTGCTTCATACTCATATTGGTATAAAAAGTAAATATGTGACTCCGATTGCAGACTACCGCCTTAATATAACACGGCATTTCACTCTGTCAAAGCCACTTGGTCTTGACGATACTACCATTTATGTGTCACAAAATCCAAGGGGCGCAGTTATACACCCGAAGTGCAGAGTTTTAAAGTTTGACGGAGAGATAATCTACTACGAGGGTTATTCCACAGAGCCGCCCTACTGTTTTACAGGCTGCAAGCGAGGTCATTTTGATACAAATATCACTACTCATAATCAGGGAACAATCGGCGGCATACTTGACATAAGTGAATATGGCGGCAGCAGTGTATATGTTGACCAGGAAACAGATCTTCAGGATGAGATTGCGGAAAAAATTGCAAAAATATATGACTTGGGCATGGAAATTATATATTTCGACGGTTCTGAGGGTACCGACGCACCCTACGAATTTCAGGTGCCTTATGCTCAATACAGAGTGTATAAAAAACTTGCAAAAGAGCCGCTTTTCTGTGAGGGAGCGGCTAAAGCGCATTTCAGCTGGCATATGATAAGCGGCGGCAACGCGTTTGATATTTTTAAAACCCCCGTTTTTAAAGAAAGTATTGCAAAATATCCGCTTGAGGAAGCACCCAGAATGGCGGCGGATTTTACAAGAATCAATTTCGGTTGGTGGGCATTTTTTGATGATACTCAAGCTGATATTTATGAGTATGGTACAAGCCGTGCAGCGGCTTGGAATTGCCCTGTAACCGTTATGGCTGATGTAAATAAAATTACAATTCACCCGAGGTATGATGACATTTTCGAGGTTTTGCACAGATGGGAGGATGTCAGAAAACTAAACTGGCTTACAGATGAGCAGAAGGAAATACTTAAAAAGCCTGACATTGAGCATACGCTCCTCATAAATGAAAAGGGCGAGTATGAGCTTGCAGAATATAAGCAGATGAAAAAGGCGGCAGGCGGAAATCAAAATATTCGTGCATTTCTATTCGAAAGGCTTGGCAAAACGTATGTGGTTCTGTGGCATTTGACGGGCGAGGCAACCCTCAGACTGCCTATATGTAAAGATAAAATTTTATATGAAGATGAACTTGGCGGAGAAAAACTTTCCATTAAAAAAGACGGGAAAAAATCTATCCTGAGCATTGGCAAAAAGCGTTATTTAAGTACGGAGCTTTCAAAAGATGAGGTAAAAAAAGCCTTTGAAAATGCGCAGGTCATAGACTAAGGAGAAACATGAACAGATTTAAAGACAGTAGCTTCAAAAAAACATAGATTTAAATGATATGTAGGATTTCTACATTAACCCTGAGGATATTGGAGTAAGGGAAAAGTGGTTTGAAAAATTCCCCGAAAACTCAAGGAAAGTGCCCGTTCCTTCCTGCCGGAACTCTGAAATTGACTTGTTCAGATATATGGGAACAGCGTGGTACTCAACTATTTTTGTAACAGAGTCACCGAATCTTTACATAAGCTTTGAAGCGTTTAGATGGACGGAGGATTATCAGGCTGACGTGCTTGAGCTGACGCCGAATCAACTGCTTTCGGACCCTCATGTTTCAGGCACATATATTTGGCAGTTCTGCGACAACCGAGCTTGCGCAAAAATGGAGATTTCAAGACTCAGGAACTGTAACAATAAGGGGATTGTTGATGAATATAGGCGCCCGAAACGCGCTTACAGGGTTGTTCAGAGGATATACGGTGAGCATCTCGGTATAGATTTACCGCATTATGAGACAGTGATTTTCGGATATAAAAATATAAAAGGATGAAATTATTATGTCAACTAAGCTTAAAATAGGTTATTTCAAGCACTGGCATCAGCCGCCGTATAAATTCGTAGATTTTCTGCGTGAGCAGGGAATAGAGGTCCAAAGTATTGACTTTTCACAGCGCGGATATCTTGACGAATTTGACGTGGCTATTATTGAACAAAACGGGTTTAACGATTATATTGAAAATGACGAGCTATATATTCAAAATTGGGTAAAGAATGGCGGTATGATGCTATTTATGCACCAGGATTATCAGCGCTGGGCGCCGTATTTTCTGCCGCATGAGGTTGGATATACCCAGCTTATTTACCGATATGTGCCGACAATTAACGGCTATGACTGTTCGGCGGACAAATCTTTTACGGGGGACGACACTCCCTACATGAGCTATATGATGCCTTGGATTGAAAAGCCGGGCAAAAGACTTTTCAGCGAGCCTGAAAAGATTACGCCCGACGAAATGATTGATTGGAAGATTGATGTAAATTCGTTTGGTATAATCAGATTCAAGGATAAAGAGGATGCGGCGCAGAGAGTCAGAACGACGGCGCAGTCCTGTTTCCTCGCTCCCGAAAATTTTATAATTTTAGGCTCGTTCATGGACCCTGCGGTTAATAACGGAGCGCTTATTATGCGCGCAAAATACGGCAGGGGTATGTACTTTATGAACCAGCTTTTGTTCCCTGAGGTGCTTACACCTGATGCGGAAAGATGTCTTAACTTCTGGAAAAAGTATGTTAAAAACCTTTTTGCATACTGCCTGAGATTTAAAAACGGTGAGACAGAGGACATGCCCGAGGTTAAAAAGGCTCTGCCTAAAAAGAAAAACTACAAAATGGCAACGCACATGCACTCGCTTGACTGGTACGGGGCAGAATCCGCGCCGGGAACAATCAACGCCTTGATGAGATATATGAACTGAGATATTTGTACGCTTGCAATAAAGGATAATGCTCCCTATAAAGGAAGGCTTGACGTTGAAAAATATTCCGATGATAAGGTGCTGTTTTTGGACGGTCAGGAGTATCATCCTTTTAACTGGAATGATAAGTACGAACATCTGAGCCATAATACTTACCACATGCTTGCAATGGGCATTGACAGTGATGCTTACACTGCAGAATATACAAGAAGCCTTTTCTCTGACGAGGAGATTGATGACTATCTCAAAAATTGCGTTGATTATGTTCATCGGCATAACGGTGCAATTTGCGCAACTCATCCGAATGTGGACTACTGGTCAAAATATGATATTGACGCTGTTGATAAAGAGCCGATGGCACCGCTTTCTGGAACGGACATTGAAAAATACTGGCTGTCAGGCAAGAAGCTTGCGCTTATGGTTTCTGTTGACCTTTTCGGTTTCCGCAGAGTGTTTGACAATCCTTCGGTAAACTTCATTTATCTCGGTGACGAGGAGCCTTGCAGGGACAGTGTTGTGAAGGCTGTGAAAAACGGTCATACAATAGCAGCTACAGGCTTCTCCGAAGCGGATATTACAATGGATGAATATTTGCCGGGTGATGAAATCCCGGCAGAAGACGCATCAAAAGGAGAGCTTTCGATTTCTGCAAGAATAATGAGGGGTGAAATTAAAAAAGTCCGCGTTTATTCGGGCGCAAACCTTATTTACTCTGAAGATGTAAACAGCGAAAGCGTTGATATGAAGGTATCACTTGCGGGGCTACCGCTTGAGAAATTTGTTCGGGTTGAGGTTGAAGGAATGAATAAACACTGGATTTGCAATTCCACACCGTTTTATATTAAATAAATTAAAGACAGGGATGAAATATGGAAAAGAAATTTTATAAGGAATATAAAATAACATCGTGGAAATTCTGGCAAAATTTCTGGGAATATTATAATGTTCACACTATCGCCGCGATTGTCGTAATTGTACTTATTGTGATAGGGGTTAAAAGCTGCGTCAGCAGGGTGGATAACGATTTGACCATTACATATTTCGGCGAAAATCCCATTCTTACTCCTGCGAAACTTAAGATACAGATTGAAGAATGGGCAACAGATATTGACGGAGACGGAGTTGTGACGGTCGAGGTTGAAAACGCCCCGTTTGCGGTGGGAGAGGACTCTCAGACCACGGCGGCTTTGCTCAGCCGAATTGACGCCGACCTTCTTGCAGGGGACCCGTTCATACTTATGACGGACGATGTTTTTGTGCAGAGGTTTTTGAACATGTCGGCAAGTATGTCGGCACTTCAGCCGCTTGATGATATTATCAGTGGACTTGACATTCCCGAGGAGTATTTAAGGCGGGATGAGGTCACCAATAAAGTCGTTGCGGTTGATATAACCGATTTGCCGGTCGCAAATATCGTAGGAATAATGTCCGAAACGAGGGTTTATATGTCACTGAAGGTATTGCCGGAGAATAAAACGGAAGACGAAAGGTATATGAAAATGCATAGCCAAACGGCAGCTGTGATAAGAAAATTGCTTGAATATAAATAAAAGAAGGTCTGTACTTAGTACAGACCATTTTTTATTATACTGAGAAATCCTCAGGCCGCTCGTTTGTATAGCCGAAGTAGTGGAGCAGGCAGTTTACAATTCTTTCGGAGGCTGTTCCGTCACCATAAGGGTTTGCGGCGTGCGCCATTTTATCATAGGCGGATTCGTCGGTGAGAAGTGTGTTTGCCATATCGAAAATTGTTTTCTCATCACATCCGGCGAGCTTTGCCGTTCCCGCTGCGATAGCTTCGGGACGCTCGGTTTCCATTCTGAGAACAAGCACCGGCTTTCCGAGAGCGGGAGCCTCCTCCTGAAGCCCGCCCGAGTCGGTCATTACAAGGTAACAGCGTTTCATAAGATTGTGAAGTTCATCAACGTCAATCGGGTCGATAAGATGAATTCTGTCATGACCGCTCAAAATGGAAAATACGGTTTCGCGAACTGCAGGGTTAAGATGAACAGGATAAATAATTTCAATATCGCTGTGTGCCTCTGCGAGTTTTCTTATAGCATTACATATATTTTTAAGCGGCTCACCCAAATTTTCGCGTCTGTGAGCGGTAACCAGAACTACGCGGTTTTTTTCAAAATCAACCTTTCTGATTTCTTCATTTTTAAACACATAACTATCGCTGACAGTGTATTTTGTAGCATCAATTACGGTGTTGCCCGTGATATAAATGGATTTTTCGTCAATGGATTCTTTTAAAAGGTTGTTTTTATTTGCAACTGTCGGCGCAAAATGAATATCTGCAATCGCGCCGGTAAGCTTTCTGTTCATTTCTTCGGGGAAGGGTGAATATTTATCGTATGTACGCAGACCCGCCTCAACATGGCCGACCTTGATTTTGTTGTAAAAAGCGGCAAGGCTTCCTGCAAAGGTTGTCGAGGTGTCGCCGTGGACCAGAACAACATCAGGCTGGGCCTTCTGCATAACCTCGTCAAGACCGTTTAGGGCAAGTGTTGTAATCCCCGAAAGAGTCTGTCGCTCACGCATAATATTAAGGTCATAGTCTGCCTTTATTTTAAACATATCCATAACCATATCAAGCATCTGACGGTGCTGAGCGGTCAGGCATACGATACTTTCGGTGGCAGGATTTTTTTCAAGCTCAAGCACGAGCGGAGCCATTTTGATTGCTTCGGGACGGGTGCCGAAAACAGTCATAACTTTTAGCTTTTTCATTTTTTTCTCCAATCTGCCGCAGATAGCGGCAAAAAATTAATCTTGGTTATCTTCTTTTTCCGAGGTCTGTTTTGTGCGTTTTGCGGCAATAAACAGCGCAATTATAAGAATCGGCACTACTGACACCATGAGTATAACTCCCTGAACAACTCCGCGTGCCGCCATAACGACAGACCCGATACCCAGCAGCGAGCTGATAGAATACATAATCGCAACCGCCTGTTTCTGATTGAGCCCCATATCAATAAGTCGGTGGTGCAGATGCCCGCGGTCGGCAACCATAGGCGATTTGCCGTTTGCAATTCTGCGGACGATTGCAAAAAGGGTATCAAATAACGGAAGTGCGAGAACAAGAACAGGAAGTACAAAGCTGATAAGTGCATATCCCTTGAAAAGTCCTTGTATGGACATTACGGCAAGAACATATCCGAGGAAGGTTGAACCTGTATCACCCATGAAGATTTTTGCCGGATTAGAGTTAAAGGGCAGAAATCCGACGCAGCATCCGACAAGCGCCGCCGCTATGGGTGTAATTGAATTGTTGCCCATTATGATTGAGATAAACAAAATGGAAAGGGAGGCGATTGATGAAACGCCTGCGGCAAGTCCGTCAAGTCCGTCAATAAAGTTTACTGCGTTTGTCATACCCACAATCCACAGAACCGATATAATTTCAGCACATGGAGAAGGAATAACAAAGGGAGCGGCTTTCCCGTCAAACGGAATGGAGAAAAACTTTATTGAGTGACCGAAATATATTGCCACAACTGCTGCCAATATCTGAAAAAGCAGTTTGAGCAGCGGATGCAGGTTTTTCTTATCGTCAATAATCCCTACAATTACAATTATCATGGAACCTAAAAAAAGGCCGACAAGCTGGCGCGATACGGGCACAAAAACTGCTATGCTTACAAGAAACCCGTAAAACATTGCAAGCCCGCCCATAAGGGGCATTGCTTTTTTATGCATCCGGCGGCCATCCTTCGGAACATCCACCACGCCGAAGCGTTCGGCAAGATATTTTACAATAGGGGTTGCCATAAAAGTTATTATAAAAGATACCACAAGTATAAACAGAGTATTGTTTTCCGAAAACATTTATTTTCACCGCCTTAAATGATAAATCCAACCTTTTTATAAACCTTGGAAAGAGTTCTGAAAGCAATCTTTCCTGCTATTTCGGTACCATTTTTATAGATTGATTCAAGGTAATCCTTGTTATTTAATAAATCGTTGTATTTTGCCTGAAT
>JBAYOS010000063.1:0-9109 GCA_041678125.1 Monoglobales bacterium | reverse complement strand
ATAAGCGGAGGGTAGGCTACTAATGCGCCTATCCAGGTTTTTCCTGTGATAAAATAAAAAAATGCCATTATCAAAAAAATCGGCAGAATATTGAAAATAACAACCAACGGATATAGAATATAGAAAAAATGCATAAGACTGAAAAAACCGTTTTGAATAATTGACTGAACCGCAAATCCGCAAAGGGACAATAGAATCATTGCAAAAATCGAGCGACCGATGCCCATCGGTTCCTTTTTCAGAACGCCCTCTACATTTATATAGTCCAGAAGCTTTTTATACACTTTTTTCAACTAAAATCACCTTAATCCACATAAAATCACTTTATAATATTAACACATAGCTTCCCTTTTGTCAAATAATCATTTGGCATTGTTGCCGAAATGTCAGATATATGTTACTCCATTTTTTGTTAATATGTAAAATTTTCAAAAAGACTTGAAAAAAAAGAAGAATTATGAGATAATAAAAACAGAATAAAAAACGGAGGTAGTAAAATGTCTTCTATTTCTTCGGTTATTCTTGCTGCAGGTTCAGGTGTGAGAATGATTTCCGGAAAAGCAAAGGTTACCCACGAAGTTTGTTTCACTCCTATTATTAAATTGGTATATTCCGCCGCTCAGACTGCGGGTATTGACAATATTATAACCGTTATCGGAAACCATGCCGACGAGGTTAAAAAATGTCTTGGTGAAGATAAAAAATATGCTTTTCAGGAACAACAGCTGGGGACGGGCCACGCTGTAATGTCCGCAATGTCTCAGCTTAGCGACGGTGACACACTGCTTGTACTGTCAGGTGATGTGCCGCTTGTCAGTCCCGAAACATTAAAATCCGCAATTAAATACCATCTTGAAAATCGTCTGGCAGCGACGGTTATTACTGCCACTCTTGACAATCCGGCCGGATACGGCAGGATTTTAAGAGATGAAAACCTAAATGTTAAAGCAATAATTGAAGATAAAGATGCTACCGTTATTCAAAAGCAGATTACCGAAGTGAATTCGGGTATGTACTGCTTTGATATAGGACTTCTTCGGGCAGCTCTTTCCGACCTGAGAAATGATAATTCCCAGTCGGAATTTTATCTGACAGATACAATAGAAATACTCCTTGAAAACGGATATAGTGTGGGTGCGTATTCCGCATCTGATCCGTTTGAAATCTATGGTATTAACGACCGCGGCCAGCTTGCCATGGCAGAGGCCGCGCTCCGAAACAAAATAAATCACCGACTTATGCTTTCGGGTGTTACTTTAATTGATCCCTCCACTACATACATAGGTACGGACGTGACAATAGAACCCGACTGTGTTATTTATCCGAATACGATTATTAAGGGTCACAGCCATATTTCTTCAGGCTGCATAATTGGCCCTTCTTCCATGATAGACAGCTCTGAAATAGCATCGGGCTGTGAAGTTTTATTCTCCACTGTTTTAAGCAGCAAAATCGGAAGCGACGTACATATCGGTCCCTTCGCTTACATACGCCCCGGCTGCTCAGTCGGCAACAGCGTTAAGGTAGGCGACTTTGTTGAGCTTAAAAATTCAAACATCGGCCGCGGCACAAAAATATCCCATCTTACCTACGTCGGCGACAGTGACGTAGGCGAAAACGTTAATTTCGGCTGCGGAACAGTTACAGTTAATTACGACAGTAAAAATAAACATCGTACAACCATCGGCGATAATGCGTTTATCGGTTGCAACTCCAATCTTGTGGCGCCTGTTAATATAGCAAGAGGTGCATACACAGCTGCCGGCTCGACCATAACCGAGGATGTTCCCGAGGACTCGCTTGCAGTTGCAAGAGCCCGCCAGGTCAATAAAAGCGGCTGGGTTAAAAAGAAAAAGTTTTAAATAATAATTATGTACCCATACGTAATTAAATATTTTTAAGGAGTGATAAGAATGGGTCCTATTCACGGGAAAAATATTAAGATTTTTGCCGGAAACTCTCACAAAAAGCTTGCTAAAGAAATTGCCTCAAAGCTTGGACTTCAGCTTGGCAATTCTGAGGTAAAGATTTTTAGTGACGGGGAGATCTCCGTTAATATTAACGAAACGGTAAGAGGCTCTGAAGTGTTTGTAGTTCAGTCCACATCAAATCCCGTAAACGATAATATTATGGAACTTCTCATTATGATTGATGCTTTCAAAAGAGCATCTGCAGCTAAAATTACTGCTGTGCTTCCATACTTCGGTTATGCACGTCAGGACAGAAAGGCTAAAGCGCGTGATCCGATCTCGGCAAAGCTGGTTGCCGACCTTTTAACCGTCGCCGGTGCCGACAGAGTACTTACTATTGATTTGCACGCCCCGCAGATTCAGGGATTTTTCAACATTCCCGTTGACCATCTGTACGGCGGACCGCTTTTGGCGAATTATTTTAAACATAAATTTAAGGACAATCTTGAAAATGTATGCATTGTTTCTCCCGACCACGGCAGTGTTGGCCGCGCGAGACAGTTTGCACAAAGACTCGGCGTTCCTTTTGCAATCGTGGACAAGCGCCGTCCCCGCCCCAATGTTGCGGAGGTTATGAACATTATCGGTGAAATTGGAGGCAAATACTGTATCATGGTTGACGATATGATTGATACTGCAGGTACGATTGTTGCAGGTGCTAATGCACTTATTGAAAAGGGTGCGAAAGAGGTTTACTGTGCTTGTACACACGCAGTTCTTTCAGGCCCCGCTATTGAGCGCTTGGAAGAATCACCGCTTCAGGAAATCGTTTTCCTTGATTCCATTCCACTTCCTAAAAATAAAATGCTGGACAAGTTCAAGGTTTTATCTGTTGCTCCCATTTTTGCGGAAGCAATCAAGAGAATTTACGAGGATATTTCTATCAGTCCTCTTTATGTTGATCCTGAAAAGAAAAGCTAAAATACATATACTTGAATATAAAAAAAGAACGGCATTACCGTTCTTTTTTATTTCCTATTTTTATAAATAGCCGACCCTGCCGAATGTGCATGGCAAATTGCTATTGCAAGTGCATCTGCAGTATCGTCGGGTTTTGGCACCTTGTCAAGTCCAAGTAATGCTTTTGTCATCTGCTGAACCTGATTTTTATCCGCTCTGCCGTAACCCGTAACTGCCTGCTTGACCTGAAGCGGTGTGTACTCGGCAATATCAATTCCGGCATTAACTCCGCTCAGAATAATAACCCCCCTCGCCTCTGCAACAACTATTGCAGTCTTTGAGTTGGTATTAAAAAATAGCTCCTCAATCGCCATCGCATCGGGTTTATACTTTTCAATTAACTGAGACATTGAATCATAGACCGTTTTCAGCCTGTCTGTGGTGGGCACACCCGCCTTGGTCTGGATACTCCCATAGTCAAACACTCTGAACCTGTTTCCTATATATTCTATAAGTCCGTACCCCACTATTGCAATGCCCGGGTCAATTCCTAAAATAATCATAATTTTTTCCTTTTTGTATAAATATTCACAATTACACAAAAAAATGTATATTTTTTGTGTAATTCTACACTTGAAATCTGTCTAAAAAAGTATTATACTATTACTATAACAGAATTTAGGAGGGATTTCAAGTGGCAAAGGAAAAAGTTGTACTTGCATATTCAGGAGGTCTTGACACCTCTATTATCATACCATGGCTTAAAGAAAACTATGATTATGAGGTTATTGCTGTTTGCGGAGACGTAGGTCAGGGCAAAGAAACCGAAGGTCTTGAAGAGAAGGCTCTAAAAACGGGCGCATCAAAGCTTTATATCGAAAATCTCCAGGAGGAGTATGTGACAGATTTCATCTGGCCGACGCTCAAAGCGGGCGCTATGTATGAAGGAAAATATCTGCTCGGCACCTCCCACGCAAGACCATGTATTGCAAAAAGAATTGTTGAAATTGCAAGAGCCGAGGGCGCAACGGCAATCTGCCACGGTTGTACAGGTAAAGGTAACGACCAGGTTAGATTTGAGCTTACAATCAAAGCTCTCGCCCCTGAAATGAAAATTATTGCTCCGTGGAGAATTTGGGACATTAAATCCAGAGAAGAAGAAATTGAATATGCTCAGGCGAGAGGAATTCCCGTTCCTGTTACAAAGGAAGATAACTATTCAATGGACAGAAACATCTGGCATTTGAGCCACGAAGGTATGGATCTTGAAGACCCTGCAAATGAGCCCGATTATGATAAAATCTTAAAGATGATTGTTCCTCCTGAAAAGGCTCCCGATAAAGCTACATATGTTACTATCGACTTTGAAAAAGGTATCCCCGTTGCTATTGACGGCAAAAAGTTTGACAGCGCGGCAGAGCTTGTTAAGTATGCAAATGAAATCGGCGGAGCTAACGGTGTTGGAATTGACGATATTGTTGAAAACAGACTTGTCGGTATGAAGAGCCGCGGCGTTTATGAAACTCCCGGCGGAACAATTCTTTATGCCGCTCATAAAGAGCTTGAATACCTTTGTCTTGACAAACAGACGCTTCACTATAAGCTTGAGCTTGCAAATAAATTTGCCGATCTTGTTTATGACGGACTTTGGTACACACCGCTCCGTGAAGCTATGTCTGCTTTTGTTGATTCCACACAGGAAACTGTTACAGGCACAGTTAAACTCAAACTATACAAAGGTACAGTTACCCCTGCAGGTGCAACTTCACCCTACTCACTTTACAATGAGGATATCGCTACATTCAGCGAGGATGAGGTTTACGACCAAAAGGATGCTGCAGGATTTATCAACCTGTTCGGCCTCCCGTTAAAGGTCCGCGCCATGATGATGGAAAAAAATAAAAATAAAAATAAAAAATAAAAATAAGGCTCCCGAAATTCGGGAGCCTTTTCTCATGGATTTATGATTACCTTTGAAATCGTTTCTTAGGAAACGAGCGGATGTTATTCTTGACAAAGAAAAAAGGAGCAAAGCAAGCTTTGCCCCGATGTGGTGACCCGTAGGGGATTCGAACCCCTGTTGCCGCCGTGAGAGGGCGGAGTCTTAGGCCGCTTGACCAACGGGCCGTTTACTTAAACAACAGAGTTATTATATCACAGCATAAAAAAAATGTCAATAGAAAATCCAAAGCGCAGCTATCGGTAATTTCAAGTAGTGCATGACGATGTTTTATTAATCTATTCCCCTGATTTTTTCATCAAGTCACTGATTGTAATGTTGTTAAAGTAATCATTTGTGATTTCATCAAATTTCCGCCACATAGAGATTGTGCGGCATTTTTCAGAACGTTCACAAGGCTCGGAACCGTTTGACAGGCAAGCGACAGGCGCAAGATCCCCTTCGGTTATTCTCAATATATCCCCCACCCTGTATTCTTCAGGCGATTTAACCAAACGGTATCCGCCGCCCTTGCCATGGGTGCCTTCAATAATGCCGGCTTTTTTCAGCTCTGCCATAATCCGTTCCAGATATTTTACCGAAATTGCCTGCCTGCCGGCAACATCTTTTAACGGAATGTAGTTTTCACCTGCATGCTCTGCCAGGTCTATCAAAACACGCAAAGCATAGCGTCCTCTGGTCGATATCATATTACTTCCTCCTATTTACAGTTTTCTACAAATCGCGATTTTTCGCAACTGTTCCGCCGCCCAAAACAACATCTCCGTCATACAAAACCGCTGCCTGTCCGGGTGTTATCGCTCTTTGCGGCTGGTCAAACACGACCTCTACCCTTCCGCCCTGTAGCGGAAAAACTTTAGCGGGTTGTTCCTTCTGCCTATAACGTATTTTCACTTTACAATAAATTGGCTCCGACGGAGTTTCTCCCGATATCCAATTAAAGTTTTCCACTGTGAACGTATCGCTATACAAATCCTTTTCCGAACCGAGAATTACAGTGTTCGTATCAGAGTTAATCCCACAGACATAATGCGGACTTGGCAGGGCCAGTCCCAGTCCTTTGCGCTGTCCAATGGTATAATGAATGATACCGCGGTGCTGACCGAGAACTTCTCCGTTTATATTTTTAAACTCTCCCGGCTCAGATTTTTTGCCCGAATGAAGCTCCACTATGTCGGCATATTTCCCGTTTGGCACAAAGCAGATGTCCTGACTGTCAGGTTTTTTCGCGTTGATAAAACCTGATTGCTCAGCTATTGTTCTTGTTTCTGATTTTTGCAGACCGCCAAGCGGAAACAGCGTATGCGCAAGCTGCTCCTGTGTCATCGCATAGAGAACATAACTTTGGTCTTTTGTTTCATCCAGAGCTTTTTTCAAGACGTATTTCCCGTCTTCCTTTTCAATTCTTGCATAATGACCGGTAGCAATATAATCACAGTCCAAAACCTTTGCCCTGTTATATAGCCTGTCAAATTTCATATAACGGTTGCAGTCAATGCACGGGTTTGGCGTTATACCTGACTTATATGAGCTGACAAATTTATTTATAATCTTTTCTTTAAAATCACTTGTGAAGTTGAAGACATAAAACGGCATATTTAATCTGTACGCTACGCTTCGAGCGTCCTCAACATCGTCCAGCGAACAGCAGGTGTTAGATTTGGAAATCCCCACATCCTCATTGTCATAAAGACGCATAATGCAGCCAATGCACTCGTATCCACCGTCCTGCAATAGCTTTGCCGTAACGCTGGAATCAACACCGCCGCTCATTGCGACCAAAACTCTCATTCGTTCACCGCCTTCGATTCGCGCATTGCCAGAATCGTCTGTTCTATCAGATAATCTATTTCATATCCGAGCATCTCTGCTCCACGCAAAATAACCTCTCTTGAACAGCGGGCCGCAAAACTTTTGTCCTTGAATTTCTTTTTTACGGTTTTCACCTCAAGGTCCTGTACATTTTTTGTAGGGATCATTTTTACAACAGCACCGATCAGTCCGGTCAATTCATCTATCGCATAGAGCACCTTCTCCATTTCATGTTCAGGCCTGATGTCCACAGTTAACAGATACCCATGGCTCGCAACAGCGTGAACAATGCGGGGGTCGATGTTTTTTTCGTATAAAATCTCCTGTACCTTTATGCAATGTTCCTCCGGAAACTGCTCAAAATCCAAATCATGCAACAGACCGACAATCCACCAGAAATCGGCTTCATCTGCGTAGCTTAGTTTGTCGGCATACCATTTCATAACATCCGCCACAATCTGCGAATGCTTAAGATGGAAGGCCTCTTTATTATAATCACAAAGAAGTTTCCACGCTTCTTCCTTTGTTGGAATCATATCAGTTTTTCCCCTTTCAAACAGACGGATTTAAGGCTTTCGTAAAAATACGAAAGCCTTTTCTATTTAGTCGGCAAATAATAAAGTTGACAAGTATCTTTCTCCCGTGTCGGGAAGAATAACCGCAATGGTTTTACCTTCATTCTCGGGACGTTTTGCCAGTTCAATCGCAGTCCATGCGGCAGCACCGGAGGAAATTCCGACCAGTACGCCTTCCTTTTGTCCTATCAGCTTGCCGATTGCAATGGCATCCTCATCCTTTACGGCGAAAATCTCGTCATAAATCTTTGTGTCAAGAATATCGGGAACAAATCCTGCACCAATTCCCTGTATTTTATGTGTGCCCGGGATTCCCGTTGATAAAACTGCGGAACTTGCAGGTTCGACTGCTACAACTCTTATGTTTGCATTTTTCGATTTCAGGTATTTTCCGGCACCTGTTATTGTACCTCCTGTACCGACACCTGCAACGAAAATATCAACATTTCCGTCGGTATCCTCCCAGATTTCGGGTCCGGTTGTTTCATAATGAACCTGCGGATTTGATGGATTCACAAACTGGCCCGGCACAAAGCTGTTCGGGGTTTCGGCGGCAATCTCCTCTGCCTTTTCTATTGCACCTCTCATACCCTTAGTACCGTCTGACAGAACAATCTCCGCACCGTATGCCTTCATCAGTTGTCTGCGTTCCACAGACATGGTTTCAGGCATTACGAGGATAAGCCGATAATTTTTTGCGGTTGCAACAGAAGCAAGACCGATACCGGTGTTCCCTGAAGTGGGTTCAATAATAACCGCCCCGGGTTTAAGTTTACCTGATTTTTCCGCATCGTCAACCATTTTTTTTGCAATTCTGTCCTTAACCGACCCTGCCGGGTTGAAATATTCAAGCTTCGCAAGAATTTTTGCTTTTAATCCGTATTCCTTTTCAATATGTGTAAGCTCCAAAAGTGGAGTTTTTCCGATCAACTGATCTGCAGAAGTGTAAATTTTCGACATAACATAATCTCCTTTTTATTTTTATTTTTTAGTTTCTGTCTTAAGTTATCGATATGCTTCAACATCGCAGACCTGAATCGGAAGTCAATCGATGGTTAATCTTTTGCATTTTTTATTCTCCTAACTGTTATACTGCCGCAAAACCCTTTTCCAAATCGGCAATAATATCATCAATATGCTCTGTACCGATGGAAAGGCGGATTGTGCTCTGGTGGATGTCCAAATCGGCAAGCTCTTCCTCCGACAACTGCGAATGAGTAGTTGTTGCAGGATGAATCACAAGAGATTTCACATCTGCCACGTTGGCAAGAAGTGAGAATATTTCAAGGTTGTCAATGAACTTGTGCGCTTCCGCCTGTGAACCCTTTATATCGAAGGTAAAGATTGATGCCGCACCGTTCGGGAAGTATTTTTCATACAGCGCGTGGTCGGGATGGCCAGCGAGAGACGGGTGGTTAACCTTTGCAACCTTCGGATGTTTTGAAAGATATTCGACAACCTTTTTTGTATTTTCGATATGGCGGTCCAGTCTGAGTGAAAGCGTTTCCACTCCTTGCAGAAGCAGGAAAGCGTTGAACGGCGAGATGGATGCACCTGTATCACGCAATAGAATTGCACGGATATAGGTAACAAACGCTGCTTTTCCGGCAGCTTCAGCAAAGCTGACACCGTGATAACTCGGATTGGGCTCAGCGATAGGTGCAAATTTGCCTGAATCCTTCCAGTCAAAGTTTCCCGAATCTACTATTATGCCACCGAGAGTTGTTCCATGACCGCCGATAAATTTCGTTGCCGAATGAACAACAATATCCGCACCGTGCTCAATCGGACGAATGAGGTATGGCGTTCCGAAAGTATTGTCGATAACCAGCGGAATTCCATGGCGATGTGCAATTTCGGCAATCGCATCAATATCGGGAATGTCGGAATTT
>JBAYOS010000062.1:0-9142 GCA_041678125.1 Monoglobales bacterium | reverse complement strand
TTCCTTCTTTTTAACTATAACGGTTATCGGCCCCGGCCAGAATTCCTTCATTATTTTTTTCGCATTTTCATTTATGTAACCGATTTTTTCTGCCATTTCCATATCCGAAACGTGCAGTATCAGCGGATTGTCCGACGGTCTGCCCTTAGCTTTAAAAATTGCCTTCACCGCGTCGGAGCTAAGCCCGTCTGCGCCCAGTCCGTAAACCGTTTCTGTGGGAAATACCACAAGTCCGCCTTGACGAATCAGTTTGCCTTCTTCTATAATTTCCGCATCGGTGGGTTGCAAAATTTTTGTCATTATCTCATTACCTTTCTCAAAATAGCTACCTGTTTTTCCAGCACATCTGCGACTATTTCCGTTTCCTCTATGGTGTTATACGCAGAAAAGCTGAATCTGAGCGAACTGTTAATAAGCTCCTTTTTCATGCCCATCGCTGTAAGCACATGGCTGGGTGACGGATGATTTGAGGAACAGGCAGAACCTGATGAAACCATTATTTTTGCAGACTCCAGACTGTGCAGGAGTACCTCGGATTTAACGCCCCTGAAGGACATATTAAGCACATACGGAGAGGCATTTGCTCCTCCGTTTATAGTAACATCGTCTATTTTTTCAAGAATTTTTTCTGTAAGGGATTTTTTTATTTTTGTAACATGGGCAAAGCTTTTTTCTCTGCCGAAAACTCTCACAGCCTCACCGAATCCGCAAATACCCGGAACATTCTCGGTCCCCGGACGAATATTTTTCTGCTGACCTCCGCCGAAAAGGAGAGGATTTATGTTTATTCCCTCTTTTATATAAAGTACGCCCACCCCTTTAGGACCGTGAACCTTGTGCGCACTCATAGACGCGATATCCACTTCCTCAAAAGGAAATTTTAAAAAGGATTGCACCATGTCGCTGTGAAAAATTATATCACTTCTGAAATTTTTAACCAACCTGTACGCCTCTTTAACGGGCATAACAGCGCCCGTTTCATTGTTTATCTGCATGATGCTGACAAGTACAACATCGTCTGACAGAAGGCTTTCAAAATGATTTAAGTCTATTACTCCGCCATCGTCCACCCTGACATATTTTATGTTAAAACCAATAGACTCAAGATATTTTACGCTCTGCAAAACAGCAGGATGCTCAACCTCTGAAGTAATAACGGTTTTTCTGCCATGCGAGTTTCTGACCGCACCGCCTATTATTGCTGTGTTGTCACTCTCGGTTCCGCCCGACGTAAAATAAATTTCCGACTCCTTTTTGCCGATAGAATCTGCAATCAGCCTTCGAGCCACCCTGACTTCTTTTTCGCTCTCAAGGCCCATTGAGTGAAGGGATGAAGGATTCCCGTAGGTATCACGCATCATAGCTGTCATTTTTTCTATTGCCTCGGGACAGACTGCCGTTGTCGCCGAATTGTCCATATATATCATAAACTCACCTTAATTTCTCAATATTAGTCCAATTATAATTTTAACATAGATATTTTTTTCTGTAAATACATAATTTATTTTTTCTGTTGCAAAATAAATTATGAAGAAGGGAGTGAACAAAATGAAAGCTATGTCTTTCGGAACTGGTGTGTTGACAGGATTGGTTGCAGGTGCAGTTGTCGGCATGATTGCCGACCCTCTCAAGGATAAGGATTCAAGAAAAGTACAAACTCACGCAGGAACCGTTTTCAAAACCATCGGCAGCGTAATTGACAGTATGTTCGAAAAATAAAATGTTCAGGCATTTTGTGGGGCTCTTGTCAATATCACAGTCCTGGAGGGCGGCGGCGCCCTCCTTTATATTTTAAATAAACTTGCACAAATTTACAAAATTTTCCACTTCTTTTTGATATAATTATGATTGGTGAATGAAATGCCGATTATTTACATAGATGTGTTATTTTTAATAAATTTTATTTTGGACAGTATTCTGCTGATTCTCGCAGGCTTTATCTCGGGAAAAAACTTCTCATCCTTGCGGATTATTATGGGCGGTTTTTTGGGCGGACTTTACGGCATATCAATTTTTTTCCTCAATTTTGGGAAAGTTTTAAGCCTGTTTATAAGTCTTGCCGCCGCAACCTTAATGATAACGGCAGTATATTTTCCGCTGACGAGAAAAGAGTTTTTTCGGCTTGTGAGAGGGTTTTACATTTCCGCATTCCTGCTCGGCGGGGCACTTTCGGCATTATTTTATTTTTCGGGCAGACCGGGAATTATGTCGAACGGAATTTTCTATTTTCCGCTGTCACTGACCACTCTGCTTTTTTCCGCAATACCGCTTGCCGCAGTTTTGTGCTACTATTGGGTTAAAACTAAAAACCGGCTGATGTCCCACGGAAAATATTGCACGCTTATGCTTTCCCTTGGCGAAAAAATTATTCATCTTGACGGCTTGATAGACAGCGGCTGTTCACTTGTCGACCCCTATTTTAACAAACCGTCTGTTATAATTTCAGGCTCGGCGGCACAAAGACTTTCGGCAAAAAATTTTCGGCTTATACCATATTCAACCGTAACGTCTGCCGGGGAACTGATGCAGGCTTTTACCCCCGACAGATGCACCATAACTGCAAATAATAAAGTTTACCGTTGCGACTGCACTGTCGCAATTTCGCCTGCCATTTCAGAGGGCAGTGCAATTATTAATCCCGGTGTTTTCGGGAGAGTGGAGGAAGAATTATGAATTACAAAGCTTTGATTGAAAAGATTCGTGCCCTGCTGGGCATAAATAATTTGGTGTATTACATAGGAGGAAGCGATGTTCTTCCTGCTCCGCTTTCACGGGAGGAGGAGGACGCTCTCATGCTTCGTCTTGACACCGAGCCTGAGCTTGTCCGAAAAACGCTTATAGAACACAATCTCAGACTTGTGGTTTACATAGCGAAAAAATTCGAGTCCAGCGGAGTTGGTGTGGAAGACCTTGTTTCTATCGGAACAATCGGTCTTATAAAAGCTATAAACACATTTAAACCTGATAAGAAAATCAAGCTCGCTACCTATGCCTCCCGCTGTATAGAAAATGAAATGCTCATGCATCTGAGGAAAATCAGCAACATCCGTACGGAAGTGTCCATCGAGGAGCCGCTCAACACCGATTGGGACGGGAATGAACTTCTGCTGTCCGATATTTTAGGTACTGATAATGATATTATCAGCCGAAATATCGAGGAGGAAACTGACAGGTCTTTACTTCATGATGCTATAAGAAAGCTTCCAAAAAGGGAGCAGCAGATTATGGAGCTCAGGTTCGGACTTATGGGGAACAGTCAGAAAACTCAAAAAGAGGTTGCCGATATGCTCGGAATATCCCAATCCTACATTTCACGCTTGGAAAAGAAAATTCTTGACAGGTTAAAAAAAGAAATCAGCGGACTGATTTAATTAAATTGCATAAAATAAAAGCGGTGTAATACTTTCGTATTACACCGCTTTATTTGTGTTAACTAATTATTTTTATCAATTAGTCTTTGATGTTAGCGCTGATATATTCAAGAATATTTGAATAGATCTTTGATGCTTCTGCTCTTGTAATATCATTGCCTGCATTGAATGCAAATCCGCCGTTATCCGGTGATCCTGAAATGATATTTGCCGAAGCTGCCCATGCAACCGCATCTTTTGCCCAATCAGAGATGCTGCCTGCATCCACGAATTGTACAGCGGGAGCGTCATTAACTTCAGGATTTCCAAGCACTCTCCAGATTGTTGTTACAAACTGTTCTCTTGTGATTGCACCGTCAGCGTTAAGAACTGCAGCACCATTTACAGTGCCTGTGCCTGTTAACCAGTTGTTAACAAATGCAGTTCTGAGTTCGTCATAAGCCCAGTGAGATTCTGATGTATCAATACTGGTTTCACTTGACGGAGGAGTAATTCCGATATTTGCAAAGTCTGCAACTTTACCGATAAGCTTAGCCTGTTCAGCACGTGTAAGTCCGGATTCAGAATCGAATATTTCTGCACTCTTGCCGTTTACAAGACCAACGTCTGCAACAAGGTTAATATAATCATATGCCCAGTGAGTTGGTATGTCGATGAATTCTACCGGTTTGTGTTCGGAGAGAATTATTCGAGCACCACTTGAAATTTCAGGAAGAACTATTGAGTCTGTTAAATAAGTAGCTTCCAATCTTCTGGGGAGACCATATTCATCGATAAGGTAAGCATAAGACTCTTTTTCTGTTTTAATTGAAACATTCTTAAGAATAATGTCGTCAATTAATTTACCGCCTGCATCTTTTGCGAGTGCTTTAATTTCTATCGGCTCGGCAATTGCTTTTTCAGCTGCTAAACCAAGAGCTTTAACATTAATTTCACTTGTATATACTGCCAAGCTTGCTACAGCTTTACCCTTAATGTCCACCGTAGTCTTAACTGCGAGACCGCTTTCGGTCTTAGTTGTTGTGTTTACTACCTCTTTACCCTTGAGCATCTGGCTTGTAAGCACAACTTCCGAAGTATCAACGCTGACTGAAAGGTCAGGAGTTTCTGTCGGTTCTTCAGGTTCCTCAGGTTTTGTAGGCTCTTCAGGTGTTGAAGGAGTGCTCGGTCTCGGCGGACGAGATGCAGATGCCGGTGTTGCATTAACAGGGGCACTTGGAGCACTTGTACCTGCAGAGTTTGTTGCTGTAGCTGTTATTGTGTAAGTTGTACCTGTTGAAAGGCCTTCAAATGTGTATCTGAAATCGCCGTTTCCATCTGCTGTAACTTGAACCGTCTGAGGTGTGGTACCGTCTGTGATTGTTACATCAAACTGTGTAATCGCCGCACCGTTAGCGTCAGCGGTAAGTGTTACATTAATTGCAGTAGCTGATACACTTGTTACAATTTCTATGTTTGAAGGAGCAAGTGCAGGAACTGCAATAGTATTAGAAACGATTTCGCCTGTGTAAGCATCGCCTATTGCTGTTGCTTTAACTGTAATACTCTGGCCGAGGTCAGCTGTTGTTATTGTGTATGATGTGCCTGTAGCACCTGCAATAACTGTGTCGCCTCTGTACCAAGCGAGTACCCAGTCTTCTCCCTGTACACCGTTGAGAGTAGGTGACGCTGTCAGTGAATCACCAACTCCTGCAGCACCTGAGATAAAGATTGCGCCCGCAAGTATTGTTTTGTTTACTTCAAGTGCAGCGGATTCAATTGTACCGTTGTAGTGACCGTTTGCAGTGATTGCAACCTTAATTGAACCTGCAAATCCATCAGGAATTACGAATGTATCTGTTGTTTCTTCAAGTACTTCGCTGCCTGTGGATCTGATATTTGTCCAAACGTATGTGAAGCCTGCAACTGACTCAAGTTCTGCGAAGTTTTCGATTGCTGATGTGTTAACTCTGAGTGTATCATCTGCGTCAACCTTATCAGGATCGCTTGAAGCACCATTTATTACATCAATCGTAATTATACCTGTGATTGTGTAGTCAGCAATTGTTTTAGGTTCAGAAACTGCTGTTTCGCCTGAATAGTTACCTGCAAGCTTTGCAATTGCTTTAACTGTAAGAGTTTTTCCTGCGTCAGCAACTGTAATGTTTTCAACTTCAGTTCCGTCTACCATCCAAACGAGGTCGTACTCACTTGGTGCTACGCCTGCAACTGTTGCCGCAAGTGCATCACCGATGTTTACTGTTGTATTTGTGATAACAGGTGCCGGAACGGTGCTGAGAGATTTCTTAAGCACTGTAAGGGTACCGTTTGTAAATCTTACATCATAGTTTGTATTAGAAGATGTAGCTGTGATAGGTTTTGTTGAGCCTGCCGGATCCGAAACTGTATCTGCACAAGCAAATTCAATTTCGAGGTCCTCTTCTGTTTCCCCGTAAGGAAGGGTTTCAGAGAAGCTGCCTGTTGCAGTTGCCGGATCGAAGTCTTCACCGTAAACCTTTGTAGCATCATTTATTGTATAGTTTACAACAAACGGAGCGATTGTGAAGTCTGCCGAACCCTCGCCTGCAAGAGTTACGCTATCGAGAGTAGCAGTAACCGTGTAGGTACCTGCTGCCGTAGGTGCAGTTTCAGAAGGACCATACACTGTTGTTCCTCTGCCTGTGTATGTGAATGTGTAATCATCAGAAGGATCTGTACCGTAGCCTTCGTCTGTCTGTGTAGCTACCGGTTCAGCAAGAGCTGTACCGTATGTTGTGTCGTCAATAGTTACGTTGACCTGTACGGGGTCTTTATCCGTAACATTGATTGTGATTGTCGGCAGTGTAACTGTCATCCAAGCGGGAAGGTCCCCAATAACAGGAGTTACTGTTGTTGAGCCGCCGATTGAAAGATTTAATGCTTTAATAGCAGCTACTGTCTTGTCGTAAGCAACTGAGTCATATGTGAATTCAGCGCCTGAGTCGCCTTCGCCGAGAGTAATCTTGATGTAATCATAAAGTCCGATATCTGCATAAGTTGTTGCTGCATCAAGAACTGCCTTCTTAACGGATTTGCTTGCAGGGATTGCTGTCTGTTCAGAAGCTGTACCCCAAGCAATTGAAGTAGCCGTAGAAGCGTTTACTGTATAAGTAGCTGTTAATGTTTTGTTATCAGCTTTGATTTTGATATAAGCTGCAGGGTCTGCAATTGTACCTACAAATGTATATGTTCCGCCTTTTGCATTGTAGCTTTCAGTTGCATTTGCCCATGTTACAGAAGCTGTTGTTGTCTGGTTGTCACCATATCTGACTTCAACTGTTGCAGGAAGATCCATATCAGCTTTAAGTGCATCTGTTGTTGTAAGAGTTCTTGCCGCATAAGCAGTAGCTGTCTTTGAAGGAGCCTCTGTTGTAACTACAGCCTGCTCATCTTTAATCGTGAGAGTAGCTGTCAAGTCAGCAATAGCGTTATAGTTGTAGGTATCACCTGTAAAGGAGGCTGTTACTGTGTAAATGCCAACCTTTGTAGGAGGTGTGGTAGATGACGGATAGTCAGCATTTGCATATTTAATTTCAGCGGTTACGCCTTGAGGAAGTGTTCCTGTAAGTGTAACTGCAGCGCTTGTGCCGTAATCTACTGTTTTGTTTGCGAGGCTGACGCCTGCCATATTGTAATCAGCTTTTCCGATTACTACTGTGTAATCCTTTGTGATTTCAATACCAAAATATTCGCCTGCTGTTGTAACTGTAAATTTAACTGTTACGGTTCTTGTGCCTGCATCAGGTTTGACAGTACCGTCTACAACAGAGAAATTACCGCTAAATGTGTTTGTACCGTCAGAAGCTGTGCCTGTAGCAGGGAGATTGTCAAGAGTTTCGCCGTATGTTACGCCGTATTTGAGGCCTGCTTTTGCGGCGATTGTTCCCCAGTTAACTTCAAGACCGGAAATTGTGATTTCAACTTCTGCGGAAATACCACCATAGGATGCTGTGAGGGTGAATGTACCTTCTTCCGCATCATATGGAACTGTAACAGAGCCATTTGTTACTGTAACATTATTAAGATCATTTGTGTTAGTCCATGTCGGTGTAGCTGTAACTTCTTCACCGTACTGGTTAAAGAGCTTAGCTGTAAATGTAACATTTTTATCTTCTGCAGAGGAGGTAGCGGGTTTTACGATAGTTTTAGAAGTGGTTGCTGTACCATTATCGTAAATAACTGCCTGTGTGTTAACCGCCGCAACTCTTGTAATGTCGATGGACTGAGTTTTGCTCTTTCCACCTGCATTAATTCTAACCTTCGCTTCGCCTGCTGCCGCACCGGGAGCAACTGAAAGAGTAGCGCTCTTCTTATTAACTGCCGGTGTGAGAGTTACGCCTGCGATAGGTGTTTCAAGATCCCAAACTGCTGTTGAAAAATCAAAGTCTGTAATTTCTGTACCAATAGTTGACATTGCTGTTGCAGTAACTGTTGCTGTTGCAGCAGAGCCTTGTACAGGGAAAACTACAGGAACCGCTAAAGTGGACGCTGTAGATGAAAGTGAAAAATCACTGAGCACAAGCACGTCAGAGCCTGTGTATGTGAATGAAGAAACAGTAATGTTTTCTTCATCGACTGCCGGAGTAGCATAACGGAATGCTTCATCGGAAGTAGTGTTTATTTTAATAACTGCAGCCGTTCCAATGTCCGGACACATTTCTTTATAGATAGTGCCATCTGCATACTCTGTTTCAAAAATAAAAGTCTCACTGTTTGGTGACTGTCCTTCTTTTACCTTAAAGTAAAATTCTGTAAACACTTCACCTGCTGTAGCATCAAAGCTACCTGCATCATTGTATGTGTCAGCCTTAACACCTGTTCTGTTGCCGTTTATTACATATTTGGGAGTTGCAAGGCTGAAGTTGTTACCGTTATCGTTAGCCGGATCATCAGGATCCGCGTAAGCTTTCAACGGCTGTTTCAAAGTGTTGGAGATTGTTGACGTAACATCAACGTCAGCATTGCCGGAGCCCTTGTTAACAGGTTGAATAACTGTATTATCATATGAAAATACGACACTGGTTGATTGAACCGTTATCGGTGCTGTGACTTTGAAAACAAGCTTTTTAACGCCTGTTGCTGCATTAACCACTTCTTCCGTTACAGTTACTGTTGCGACAACATCTGCAAGAGCGATGATTCCGCAGGTATTTAGTACCATCATAACCGTAAGCAATGTAAGAAGCAGAACTTTTGAAAATTTCTTCATAAAAATTTCCTCCTGCTTAATTATAAATATATTAATTCTTATCTATCTGTATATGAAATTACAATCGACGTACCGTTGTAGTTTGAGAGAATCCTCTGAAGGTCATCAAGTTCAACTACACCGTTGTCATCAACGTCTGCATTAGGACGAAATAAGCCTGTTGTTTTATTGTAATCCGTTAAAACAGCCTGAAGGTCATCAAGCTCAATTACTCCGTTGTTATCAACGTCGCCTGCGCAGGAGTTAAGAGAAATATTTACATCTGTAAGTCCTGCTGTTACGTCAACATCTGTAAGCGTGTAGGATAGGAACCCGCCTTTTGTGAACACCAGTTTATATGTACCCGCAGGAACAACAAGTGTAAATTCGCCTGTCGCCGATGTAGTAGCGGGAGCGCCAACTGTTTCATCCGAGTCATTTTTAGCAGTTACAGTAGTAACTTTGCTTGAGAGGACAGATGTGACCGTATCCGTAACTATACCTTCAACTACAACACCGCTGCCAGCTTCCTTTAAAACGCCGATAGCTTTTGCAGAAGAAAGTC
>JBAYOS010000061.1:0-9284 GCA_041678125.1 Monoglobales bacterium | reverse complement strand
TTCTCTTTGGATGATACGGTAGATTCACTTTTGGCCGCTGTGGACAAAGAAATGTATCGAAATAAACAGGAACGCAAGACAAAGCGCAGTGAATAACATTTGCCGGAACATGTATAATTACGAGTAAGGGACTCGTCATTAATATAAAGTAATGAAAAATCGGCTTCGAAAATCGAAGCCGATTTTTATTTAAACAGATTGAATTATATCGTCATAAAACATAAGAATCTATGTTTACCTTTGACCGTAATAGGCACCGGCACCGTGCTTGCGCAAATAATGTTTGTCCAGAAGTTCCTGCTGAATGGGGCTTGTATTACCTAAACTTTCGGTATAATATGCCATCATTGCAATTTCTTCAAGCACAACCGAATTATGAACAGCCTCACCTGCGTCTTTACCCCAGACAAACGGCCCGTGTGAATAAACCAAAACTGCCGGAATATCTTTTTGAACTGCTTCTGTTATTACCTTTCCGGTATTCAGCTCATAGTCAACCGCAATTTCCTCAGGTGTCATTTTGCGGGAGCAGGGAATTTTGCCGTAAAAGTAATCTGCATGGGTTGTCCCGTAAGCATTTATATCTTTACCTGCCTGCGCCCAAATGGTCGCAAAGCGTGAATGGGTATGAACAATTCCTCCGATTTCCTTGAAATTACGGTAAATTTCAAGGTGCGTCAGTGTGTCTGATGACGGATTGAGCTTCCCTTCCACAACATTTCCCTGCAAATCCACAACAACCATATCCTTCGGTTTCATGGTTTCGTATTCAACTCCGGAGGGTTTTATTACAACCAATCCGCTTTTGCGGTCTATTGCAGAAACATTACCCCATGTAAAAGTTACTAATCCGAACTTGGGCAAAAGCATATTTGCATCATAGACTTCCTTTTTAAGTTGTTCTAACATAATTATCCTCCGTCCCGACTATTTAAGTTTGTATGCAATATCGTTCCACAGCAGTTCCTTTTTCAATTCCGTTATATCTGTTTTTTCACCGATATGAACAAATTCAATATCCGTCATCTCGGCAAAATCGCGCATATTTTCCGCGCTTAAAGCATAGCTCATAACAGTGTGATGAGCACCGCCCGCCAAAATCCAGCCTTCAGCTGATGTCTGCAGATTTGGCAGCGGTTTCCACATAACCCCTGCAACGGGCAGTTTCGGCATAGCTTTAAGGGGCGCTACTGCTTTCACATCATTTACTATCAATCTCATTCTGCCGCCCATATCAATCAGCGACACGCAAATTGCATCACCCTCCGTACCGTCAAATGTCAAACGGGCAGGGTCTTCTTTTCCGCCGATTCCAAGCGGATGAACTTCGATATTTGGCTTTCCTTTTGCAATGCTCGGGCAAACCTCAAGCATATGTGCGCCCAGAATCATTTCATTCCCTTTCGGCAGGTGATATGTGTAGTCCTCCATAAATGAAGTTCCGCCGCTCAGACCCTTTGACATCATTTTCATTACACGGGTAAGCGCGGATGTTTTCCAGTCTCCCTCTCCTCCGAATCCGTAGCCGTCCGCCATTAAAAGCTGGATTGCAAGACCGGGAAGCTGCCTCAAACCGTGCAAATCCTCAAAGTTTGTGGTAAACGCTCCGAAATTATCCCTCTCAAGAAAATTCCGAATACCGATTTCCATTTTCAACTGGTATTTTACACCGGAAATATTATCGGTTTTAAGGTTATATAGCTTTGTAACCTCTGCATATCTTTTGTCGATTTGCTCGTCGGTTACGTTATTAACATACTCCACTATATCGCCGACCGGGTGGTAATTAACCGACCAGCCAAGCTTAATCTGCGCTTCTACCTTATCCCCTTCGGTAACCGCAACTTCGCGCATGTTGTCGCCGAAACGGGCTACTTTTAAATCCTTTGAAACAGCCACGCCCACAGCGACCCTCATAAAATCGGCAAGCTTTTTGCGAACGTCATCATTTTCCCAATATCCCACAACAATTTTTCTCGGTTTGCGAAGTCTTGCGCCGAGAAATCCGTGTTCACGGTCCCCGTGAGCTGACTGATATAGATTCATAAAATCCATATCAATACTGTCCCAAGGGATTTCCTGACCGAACTGTGTGTGGAAATGGCAATATGGTTTGTTTAATTTTGTTAACCCCGCAATCCACATTTTTGACGGAGAGAATGTGTGCATAAAGGTAATTACACCCGCACAATCTTCATCAATATTTGCCTGCTCCATTATTTTTGTTATTTCATTCGGAGTTTTAACCGTTTCTTTCCATACGATTTCGTAAGGAATTATTTCGCTTTTATTAAGCTCGTCCACCATTTTCCTGGTGTTTTGAGAAACCTTTTTTAAGGTTTCCTCACCATATAGATGCTGACTTCCTGTTATAAACCAAAATTTCATATATACTTCCCCTTACTCTAAACTTTCAACTGCCGCAGCTTCAATATTTAGACCCTTTAAATATCTGTCAAAATATTTCTCAAACCCTGAAATCTGCTCATCGGTCGGCACAATGGTTGATATTTTTGAATCTTTAAAGATGTCCTGGTTTAAGAATTCATCCAGCGTCCTGCCATTTTTGTTCATCATATACGAAGCTAAAAGAGCCACACCGTATGATCCACCTTCTCCCGCAGTTTCCATCACGGAAACAGGAGCACCCGTGGCGGATGCAAGCACTGTCTGCCCTGCGTCCCTTGCCTTGAAATATCCGCCGTGCCCGAGAAGTCTGTCAATTTTCACATTTTCTTTCTGCAGAATATTCATTCCGACTTTAAGCGAAGAAACGGCACTGTATAGGTGATTTCTGAAAAAGTTTGACAGATTAAATCTGCAATTTTGCGTTCTTGCAAATAACGGTCTGCCTTGTGAAAAGCCGGTTATATGCTCCCCCGAAATATAGTTGCAGGAAAAAAGTCCTCCGCAATCGGAGTCGCCCGACAAAGCCGTTTCAAACAAAAGGTCCAAAACCTTACCCTTTGACATTTCGTTTCCGGATAGCTTCGAAAATTCAACAAAAAGATTTGCCCATGCGTCAATATCGGATGAGCCGTTATTGCAATGAACCATTGCAACAGGTTTGCCTGTGGGTGTTGTTACTATATCAATCTGCTCGTAAACCTTTGAAAGTGGCTTTTCCAAAACTATCATAGCAAAAATAGATGTTCCTGCAGATACATTTCCCGTGCGTTCGCTTATTGAATTGGTTGCAACCATTCCCGTACCCGCATCTCCCTCGGGAGGACACAACGGTGCACCTGCTTTAAATTCACCCGCGGGGTCAAGCAATTTCGCGCCCTGCTCTGTGAGAACACCTGCATTTTCCCCTGTTGCAAGAACCTTTGGCAAAATATCCTCAAGCCTATACTTCAGGCCTTTCTCGGCAAGTTTTTGATTGAATTTTTCAATCATTGATTTTTCATAATCATTTGTTTCGCTGTCAATGGGAAATACCCCCGAGGCATCCCCCACGCCAAGTACAAATTCTCCTGTCAGCAAATAATGAACATAGCCCGATAATGTTGTAATTTTGCTGATTTTATCAATATGGTTTTCATTATTGAGCATTGCTCCGTAAAGGTGCGCGATACTCCAACGCTGAGGTATATTGAAATTAAATTCCTTCGTAAGCCTGCTTGCAGCTTCGTCTGTCATTGTGTTTCTCCATGTTCTGAAGGGCACAAGCAGATTATCGTCTTTGTCAAAAGCCAGATAACCGTGCATCATGGCGGAAATGCCTATTGAACTGACCTGTGTAAGCGGTACACCGTATTTATCCCTGACGTCCTGTTTGAGTTTTGAAAAACAGTCGGTAATACCTGTCCTGACGTCCTCAAGACTGTATGTCCAGATATTGTTTTCAAATTTGTTTTCCCAGTCGTGTCCTCCGCTTGCAATCGGTTCGCCGCTTGCTGTAACAAGAACTGCCTTAATTCTTGTTGAACCAAGCTCGATTCCCAGATATGTTTTGCCCTCTGTAATATCACGGCAAAATTTTTCTTTCATATAATAAACACCTCCATAGAATAAGTATATACATTCCTGTAAATTTTTTCAAGAAAAATATAGTTTAAATATGGACATTTATTGTCATATCATATATTATATTCTTAAGAGATATTGAAAGCGGGTGATTTTTTGCTGGATAATTTTGAAAAAAGAGTTTTCAATGAAGGCGAAAAGGTGTGGATAGGAAGATATAAAAATCTTCGGAATATTCTTCACTGGCATTTTGAATGTGAGATAATCACAATTTTAGAGGGCAGCGCTAAAATAAACATAGACAATCAATTGTTTGAAGGCATTAAGGGCGACAGTTTTTTCTGCAACGCAAACCAGATGCACTATATATACGGCAATGACGACAGTATTATCGAAATTGTTATTATTGACACAAGTATTGCAAACAACATAAACTCCAAATATCTCTTAGCCAACTGCAAGCTAAGCAACACAAAAATTGTACGAAACTATATTAAACTTATCAATAACGAGCTTATGTTAAAAGGTGATTTTTATAAAATTAAAATCGAATCGATTATTACTCAGATGATAATCGATTTGTTCAGGGGCGGAGAAGTAATTGAAAATGAAGAAAAAAACATCAGCCCGACCCCTGTTTTTTATAAAAGCCTTATTGATAAAATTTACAGAGAGTACTCTCACATAACCTTTTCGGAAGCCGCAGAATTTTCGGGATACAGCTCTGCATATTTTTCGAAAATGTTTAAAAGGCTTTCGGGCATGACATTTTCCACTTTTTTAAATTATGTTAAAGTACAAAACGCTATATTTCTTTTAAACAACCGTCAAAACAAATATTCAATAACCGAAATTTCCAACATGTGCGGGTTTACGACCATAAGAAATTTTAACCGCGTTTTTAAACAAATTACAAAATTCAGCCCCCTTTCACTCCCGAAAGATTATACTTTAAATAAAGAGCTGAAATCTGCCGATAATCAAAGCTTTAATCCTACATTGCAAAGCTCCGAGTTAATCTGACCTCGGAAGTTCAGCAGACAATGAGTTAAAAAAACAAACGATAAACCCCGCGAATGGAGCAATTTCACTGCCGAACATCATTGACACGCCTGTGTTTTTATGCTATATATGAGTTAAGGTGTGAAACCTGTAAATCGGATTCCGCACCCCAATAATCACTTAAGCTATGATATTATAATCAATTATGAAGTTTTGGAGGTAAATATGGATTTTATAAAGTTGGCAGAAAAACGATATTCTGTGAGGAAATTTTCTGATAGAAAGGTAGAACAAGATAAGCTGGATTTAATATTAAGAGCAGGACATGTGGCACCAACTGCATGTAATATTCAGCCGCAGAGAATTTATGTGATTCAAAGCGATAAAGCATTGGAAAAACTGCAAAAATGCAAAAAGTCATATTTCGGAGAAACACTCGCAATTCTTATCTGTGTTGATAGAAATGCATGTTGGAAGAGAGAGTATGACGGAAAAAGCAGCGGAGATGTTGATGCCGCCATTGTAACCACTCACATGATGCTTGAGGCTTATGAACTGGGAATCGGGTCAACTTGGGTTATGCATTTTGATCCCGAAGCAGTACGCGCTGAATTCGGGATTCCTGGCCATGAAGATCCTGTCAGCTTGCTGGTAATGGGCTATGCAGCGCCCGATGCAACCCCGTCTGTTTTTCATGTGCAGAAAAAGGACTTGAAAGAAATTGTAACGGTGTTATAGTTAACGGTAAAAACAGGTTTTTCTTCACAATTGCTGTAATCGGTATTGTCATTGTTGATGCTATTGCAAAACACGCAACGCAAAGCAAAACTGGCTTTTCCGGTCTATCCAAAAAGCATAAATCTCTGTTTCTTATAATCGTTTTAGGACATTTGAATCCGATTTCATACATGAAGACACCATTATAGTTTATTTCGTTTAATGCTTTTAAAACATCCTGCCACTGTATCTTACCCTCACCGGGCAGCCAATGTTTTTCATCTATAAAGTCATAATCTGATACATGAAGGGTAATAATTTTGTCCCCTACTTTTCTGATAAAATCACAATTGTCTTCTCCAAGCAGGTGATTTGTATCAAAGCAAACTCTCAGTTTATTATTTACAGAAATTAAATCAATTATTTCTGCGGATGAATTGCCCAGGCAAGTCCTCGGCAAATCTTCAACACATATTACTCCGCCAAATCTTGCGGCAATCTCGGCAAGCTCATTCAGACTGTCTTTTGAACATTTAATTCTTTCCACTCTGATACTTACATCAATTGGTTCTCCGCTTGGATGAACAATAAACTTTTCTATTCCTATATCACTTGCTTTTTTTATAAGCTCAGTTAAATATGATATGGATTGTTTTCTTACACTGCCATCCAAAGACGAAATGTCAATTTCTTCAAAAGGCACAAACGGAAGATGGTAAGACCAAAGTTCAACCCCGTATTTGCTTGAAAAATCAGCCAGAGCTTTATAATCTATATCTTTATAATCCAAATAATTTGGAGAAATCTCTATTGCTCCCACCCCGCTTTTTTCATAATTCTCAAACAATTTTTCGTTTAATTCTTTACCGCAGGACGATAAGCCTATTTTATTCATCTCAGTCACCTCAATTTCCATTTAATCACATTTACAAATCCTTGTCAACATGTTTATGTTTTTCTTCACGGCTGTAAAAAACTTTCCTAAGCAGTCGACATATTGTGAGAAAACTCTTGACATTTTATAAAATTAATGCAATAATATAAATAATTATAAACTTGTTCTTTAACTTTGGAATAAATATTGGTAGAGGTGCAACTTTTAAGAGTAACCTGGTTTAATGACGGGTATCAGAACCATGTGAAAGGAACTGTTGCCGAAATGTGTGCGCTGCCTCGGGTGTACGCATTGGGACGTAACAGAATATGTTATGTACTGTCACTTATGTGGAGCGCTATCGTGACCGATTTATTGTTTAATATAGTTATTCAATATTGAATTGTAACCGCGACGCTCTTGAAATGTGTTTGCGGCTTTTTTAAACCCCTTGCCGAATATCAGATTTCCGAAGTTATCTTGAAACAAGGAAATGAAAGGAATTAGCTAAAATGAAAAAATTAATCTCGGTAATTCTCTTAGGTATTATGCTTTTCTCGCTTGCATCGTGCGGCGGCAAAACCCAGGATGCATCAACTTCTGATGTTTTAAGAGTTGGTATGGAATGTAACTATGCTCCATATAACTGGTCTCAGACAGATGACTCAAACGGCGCTGTTCCTATTAAAAACGTAGAAAAAATGTACACCAACGGTTACGATGTTCAGGTTGCAAAGAAAATTGCAGAAGCCCTGGGCAAAGAGCTTGAAATCTACGCTTATGAATGGGATAGCCTTATCCCTGCTGTACAGGCAGGCAAACTTGATATGATTGTTGCAGGTATGAGCCCTACTGATGAAAGAAAAGAAAAAATTGACTTCTCAAACCTCTACTATGTATCAAACCTTGTTGCAATCACAAAAAATGACGCTCTCAAAGGCGTAACTTCAATCGCAGACCTTGACGGCAAGAAAATCGCAGCTCAGTCAGGCACTTCTCATCTTGATGCACTTGCTTCTCAGACAAAAGCAGTGGTCAGCGAGCTTTCCGATTTCACAACAATGCTTATCGCTCTTGATGCAGGCACAATTGACGGTTATATCGCTGAAGAGCCCACTGCAATGGCAGTATGCACCGAAGGCTCCGCATACTCATATGTACCTTTTGTAAACAACGAAACAGGCTTTGCTATTCCTATTGAAGATTCCAGCATTGCTGTTGGTGTTAAAAAGGGTTCTCCCCTTCTTGCAGAAATCAACAAATATCTTGATACATTCGGCGAAGAAGCTCAGCGCGATCTTATGCTTGAAATGGTTAAAATCTCTCCGGCTGACGAATAATACCCAGGGCCGTGAGCCATTGATGCATAGGATATGCATCATCAGAAAGGATAAAAATGGTTACTTTTCTTAAAGAAGTTGTAAATATTTTAGTTGAATATAGAGGATTTTTCCTCAGAGGTATAGGCTACACAATGCTGATTGCATTGACAGGTACAATAATCGGCCTGTTGATTGGTCTTATAACAGGTGTTGTAAGAACCATTCCAACGCCTAAAAATGCTATTTTAAGAGCAATTTTAAATACCGTTAATGCAGTTATCGGCATTTATGTTGAATTATTCCGTGGAACGCCTATGATGGTTCAGTCAATGGTTATTTTCTGGGGTTATGCTTTTATGAATAACGGAAAAACTCTCCCCCTTATACCCGCCGGTATATTCATTGTATCAATCAATACGGGTGCATATATGGCGGAAATTGTTCGCGGAGGCATTATTTCCATTGACAAAGGTCAGTTTGAGGGATCCTATTCAATCGGGATGAATCATTTTCAGTCAATGGTTCATGTGGTAATACCACAGGCCATCAGAAATATTCTCCCTGCAATCAGCAATGAATTTGTTATTAACATTAAAGATACTTCTGTGCTTAATGTTATCGGCGTAACCGAATTATTCTTCTTCACCGCCAAGATTTCAAAAATGAACTGGGCTATTTTTGAAACATATATTGTATCCTGCATAATTTACTTTGTGCTCACCTTTACAATAACAAGAATCCTTAAATACATTGAACAATGTCTTGACGGTCCGTCTAATTATGAGATGAATAACTCGCCCGCACAAGAGGAGGGTCTGTCATGAGCAAGATAATCAATATTAACGGACTGAAAAAAACCTTCGGCGACCACGAGGTTTTAAAGGACATTAACTTCTCTGTAAACACAGGTGACGTTACATGTATAATCGGGGCTTCAGGTTCGGGTAAGTCAACGCTCTTAAGGTGTATAAATCTTTTGGAGGAGCCCACAGCAGGAGAAATTATTTACAACCAGCAGAACATACTTGCTACCAAAAACATTCCTGCATACCGTGCTAAGGTCAGCATGGTGTTTCAAAGCTTTAACCTCTTTGAGAATTTGTCAGTTCTTAAAAACTGCACAATCGGTTTAAGACAGGTTTTGAAGATGGATAAAGAAACGGCTAACCGCGAAGCAATGATTTATCTTGAAAAGGTTGGAATGCTTCCATTTATCAATGCAAAACCACGGCAGCTTTCGGGCGGTCAGAAGCAAAGAGTTGCAATCGCAAGAGCACTGGCTATGAAACCGGACGTGATATTATTTGACGAACCAACCTCCGCACTTGACCCCCAGATGGTCGGCGAGGTTCTGGAGGTTATGAGACGCCTTGCACGGGAAGGGCTGACTATGATTGTAG
>JBAYOS010000060.1:0-9325 GCA_041678125.1 Monoglobales bacterium | reverse complement strand
TATACAATTTAGTTCACCCCGGCTTTCATTTTGAAAGATTATTATAAATCTGCTTCATTTTAAGCGCATCCTCAGCCATTGTTCCTGCAGATTCGCAGATTATAGTGGGCGAAAGATTTTTCTTATAAATAAGCTCGCCGCAAATGTCAAAATCCGGCCCCCACAAACTGTCGTCATAAATTGTATGGCGTTTTTCGCCGCCGGGAGTGGTATATTCTATGCGGCTGAAATGACTGTGAAAGCTTTTAAGCCTGTCACTGCCGAGTTTATTTTCAATAGTATCAAAAATATCCTCAAATTCTTTCTTTGACACAAGCGCGCCGAAGTTACGCGCATAAAGATGCCCGAAATCTATTGTCGGGATAAGTCTGTCGTCTAACAGGCAAAGCTCCATAACCTCGTCCAAGGTTCCGAGCTGATTCGCCTTTCCCATTGTTTCAGGGCAGATATGGACATGTCCGAGCCCCAGATTATCAAGCTCTTTCAGTGCAAGAATCAGCGATTTTTTGGCATATTCAAGTGCCACCTCACGCTCCATTTTCGCGCAGGCGCCCGAATGAACAACAATTCTGCCCGCGCCCATTGCGTCTGCAACGGCGGCAGTATCGGTGATATATTTTATGCTTTTTTCGCGTTTTTCCTCGTCATCTGTCGCAAGGTTGATATAATAAGGAGAATGAACACTTAAAACAATATTGTGTTTTTCCGCCTCCGCCCTTAGCTCGAGCGCGGTTTCTCTTTTCAGCTTTACGCCCTTTGTACAGGAATATTCGTAGGCATCAAGCCCCATTTCAGCAAGATAACCCGGCATCTGAACCGAATGTTTATATCCCTTTTCATAAAATGATTCCGAGTTTCCCGATGGTCCGAAAAGTACCATTTTTTTCACATCCTTTTTTACTGCATTGACCTTGATACCTGCATAACACCTCTTACGCTCATGAGTTTTTTCATAAGGCTGTCAAGCTGTGCGGAGGAGGTTACCTCAACCGTCAGGTTAACAACACTGACCAAATCTTTTGTTACCCTTGCATTGCAATAATGGGTGGAGATTCTGAACTCTGATATTAAAACCATAATATCCGCAAGGAGATTTGTCCTGTTTTCTGCTGTAATAAGCAGTTCTGTAAGGTAGGAGCCGGAAGAGGACTTTTCTTCCCACTGGACTTCTATAAGTCTGTCCGTTTCGCCTTCACCCACAAAGTTATGAGTGATATTTGTGCAGTCTTTTCTGTGAACGGAAACGCCTCTGCCGCGGGTTATATAACCTACAATTTCATCCCCGGGAACGGGGTTGCAGCATCTTGAAAGACGTACAAGGCAGTTGTCAATGCCCGTAACAATAACACCGTTGCTGGAGGTTTTGTGAGAAAAAACTGAGGTTTTTTCTTCGGGTGAGAGCTTTGCAAGCTGTTGTTTGTAATGCATAACCAGCTTGGAAACGATTCTCGTTGCAGGGATTCCTCCATAACCTATTGCCGCAAACAAATCGTCAAGAGTCTGGAAATTATTCCGTTCAATTTCGCGGTTTATAATATCTTCATTGAAAATCTGGCTGTATGGGTATCCTGTCTTTTTGATCTCCTTTTCAAGGAGCTCTTTTCCGCGGACGATATTTTCATCACGCTTTTCGCGTTTGAACCATTGGTTGATTTTTTGTTTGGCGTTTGAAGTGCGCACAAACTTAAGCCAATCTCTGCTGGGACCGTGTACCGAAGAGGAGGTGATAACATTTACAATATCGCCGTTTTGAAGCGGATAGTAAAGAGGAACAAGCTTTCCATTCACTTTTGCCCCCGTCATTTTTGAGCCTATCGCACTATGGATTGCATAGGCAAAGTCGATAGGACAGCTGCCTGTGGGCAGGGAAATAACGTCCCCTTTTGGCGTGAATACAAAAACCTCATCGGCAAAGATGTCGGTTTTTAAATTTTTCATAAACTCTTCACTGTCGGTCAGACTGCCTTGTATTTCAAGCATTTCACGAAGGTGAGTGAATTTAGATTCGTCCTTGTCATGCTGAATCCCGTCTTTATACTTCCAATGTGCCGCGATACCATATTCGGCGATGCGGTGCATTTCCTCCGTACGGATTTGTATTTCAAGAGGCATTCCGCCGTCACCGATTACAGTTGTGTGAAGTGACTGATAAAGGTTGGGCTTGGGCATTGCAATATAATCCTTTATTCTGCCGGGAAGGGGCTTGAACAAATCGTGGATTATTCCCAAAACAGCATAACATTCGGGAATTGTTTTTACAATAACACGCACGGCAAAAATGTCATAAATCTCGTCTATGGACCTGCCCTGCATATAGGTCTTTTTAAAAATACTGTAGACGTGTTTGACTCTGCCGCTTACGGTGCCGTCAACATTTATTTCTTTCAGTTTATCTTTTAAAATAACTGTAATTTTATCTATATGATTGTTGTTATTGGACATTTTTTCCCTTAAAACAAGAGTAATCTCGTTATAGGCAACAGGGTCAAGATATTTCAGCGACAGATTTTCAAGCTCTGCCTTAATTTTAAACATACCGAGCCGTTCCGCGATAGGTGCGAAAATTTCAATTGTTTCTTTGGCTTTTTCGCGGCGCTTGGCGTCGGGCATAACGTCCATTGTGCGCATATTGTGCAGCCTGTCGGCAAGCTTTATGAGCATAACACGAAGGTCGCGCGCGGTGGACATAAACATTTTACGCAGGTTCTCTATCTGCGCTTCTTCCTGCGTGTTAAACTGAATTTTACCCAGCTTTGTGACACCGTCTACCATTAAGGCAACGTTGTTGCCAAACTGATTTTCAAGCTCACGGAAGGTTATGTCGGTGTCCTCAACCGTATCGTGAAGTATGCCTGCCGCAATGGTATCACAATCCAGCAGCATGTTTGAGATTATTATAGCGACCTGAAGGGGGTGGCAAATATACTCTTCACCCGAAACTCGTTTCTGGTCACTATGAGCTTTTAATGCGAATTGGTAGGCTTTTGTAACTATTTCTATGTTACCGCTTGAATTTGATTTTTTAATATCGGACATCAAAGTGTTGTACAGTTCCTCGTGACAGAGCATTTTTGCACCTCCTTTTTTTATTTTATGAAATCTATTTTTACTTCATTATCATTCTTTTTGTAACTTAAAATGCCTGTTCTGTGAAAAAAATTTAAACAATCGAGAATTTCAGATGAGGTAAGGCACAAGCCGAACTCATTTAAAATTCCTTCTTCAACCTCGTCAAGATGTGCACAGATGCTGTTGCCGATGCTCTTGAGGTATTTATATACTGCCTTTAAATTGTCCCTGTCGGGAGCATTTTGAAACTCATTCGGCGGCGGCAGTATGTCGGATATTATAAGCTGGGGAGTTGATATGCTGTTCCATTCGTTGATTGTTAGCGTGCCGATAATGGTTACATAATCATTTATTCTGAAGTTTTCGTTTATATCAGCTCTGCGGAAAGCAACCGCTTCAAAAGACACCCCGTCTTTAATAAGAGTAAGTTTAATATGCTGGCCCATATCGCCCATAAGGCGTTTGGCTGAAATTCTCACTCCGCTGCATATAAAACAGGGTTTGGGATTTGATACTCCGAAAGGCTCAAGCAGACGGAGGTTTTCAATATCCTCTGCGGTGATATATCGGACGGGAAGTTCACATTCCACAGTAATAGAGGGGGTTTTAGCTTCCTCAGACATTTTTTCGTCTGCATACTTATTTAGTGCCTCGTCAAGCTTTTTTATATTATCGGGAGACACTGTGAACCCTGCCGCAAGCTCATGACCGCCATATCGGGTAAAAAGTTCGCTGCAGCTTTTCATTGCTTCGAAAAGGTTAAAGCCTGGAACGCTTCGTCCCGAGCCTTTGCCCACTCCCTCGTCACAGCTGATGAGCAGACAGGGTTTATAGTATTTTGCAGTAATCCTTGAGGCTACGATACCTATAATGCCATGATGCCAGCCGTAACCCGAAAGCACAAGAATTGGTTTGTCCTTATATGACGGGTCGCTTTCAACCATTGTTACCGCATCCTGAAAAATCGAGATTTCCTGGGACTGTCTGTCCTTGTTTTCTTCATCAAGATACTTTGCAAGCTCCATACATTCCGACAGGCTCTCAGATAATAAAAGCTGAACAGCCTTTTCGGGATTGCCTATCCTGCCGGCGGCGTTAATTCGTGGCGCAAGAGTAAAGCCTATAACCGAGGCGTCAATGATTCTGCCCCTGATGCCGGAGGTTACAACCAGCGCGTCAAGTCCTTTGTTGGGCGATGTCAGGAGTTTTTTCAGACCGAAATCTACAATAATACGATTTTCGTCAACAAGATCCACAACGTCGGCTATCGTGCCCGTTGCAATAATATCGCCGAACATATCAAGAATTTTAAGTGATATTTCATTTTCAAGAGCACAAAGCAGTTTAAAAACAACGCCCACTCCCGAAAGAGATTTAAAAGGGTAGGGGCAGTCGGCTCTGTGCGGATTTATGACCGTACAATCGGGCAATGTGTCGGGACATTGATGATGGTCGGTAATTACGACGTCCATGCCGAGCTCTTTTGCAAGAGTAACCTCCTCACACGCAGTAATGCCCGTATCAACGGTAATTAAAAGCTGGTATCCATCGTCATAAATATTTTTCACCGCGTCGCAGTTCAGACCATAACCCTCCGACTCACGGCTGGGTATGTAAAAGGATACGTCGCTGCCGATTGACGAGAGATATTTAACGAGAATTGCAACGGAAGTAATTCCGTCAACATCATAGTCACCGTACACCATTATTCTTTTGCCTTCGGAAACTGCGCGGCGGATGGTTTCCACCGCTCTGTCCATATCCTTCATAAGAAAGGGAGAGTGAAGCGAATAAATGGATTTTTTTATAAATTCAGACAATTTCTCAGGCGTGTCAATTCCACGATTCAGTGCAACAGAAGCAGTCAGCGGAGAAATGCCCGCTGCCTCAGCCAATTCTTTAGACTGAGGCATATTAGGAGAATATTCAAGATATTTGATATTTCTTAACATTTTTACTCCTTGCCACTATTATTGAAATACATTGATGTCTCTTCAAGTGAAGCAAATCCTGTCTGCCGAAGTGCCTCGTAAACAATTATCGAGACTGAGTTTGAAAGATTCAGCGACCTTGTATCGCTGTGCATTGGAATACGAATGGACCTGTCAAGATTTTCCGCAAGCAGACTTTCGGGAAGCCCTGCAGTCTCTTTGCCGAAAAAGAAGAAGTCGCCGTCCTTGTAACTTAAATCTGCGTAGCAATGGGGTGCTTTTGTGGTACAAAAGTAAAAGCTTCCACCACTGTTCTTCTCAAAAAAATCTTCAATATTTTTATAATAGGTTATATTAAGCAAATGCCAGTAATCAAGACCGGCGCGCTTTAATTTTTTGTCGTCAATCTTAAATCCCATCGGCTCGATTATATGAAGATGCGAGCCTGTTACACTGCAGGTGCGTGCAATATTCCCTGTATTTTGAGGGATTTCCGGTTCGACAAGAACAATATTAAACATGGTATTTCCTCGTAATTATTCCTTTCCCAAAACCTCAAGTATGCCTGCCGCAATACCAGCCGCCGCCTTTTTGAGATTTTCCTCGTTAAGTATAAATTCCTGGTCATTATAGTTGCTTACAAACGCAACTTCCACCAGCACGGCAGAGGTTTCGGTGCCTCTTAACACTGCAAGCTCGTCCTCCGAACGGGTGCCGCCATCGTAAAGTCCGGTTGCGGCTACAAGATGCTTTTGTATGGTTTTTGCAATGCTTTTTGAGGATTTTAAGTTAGGGTATTTAACATCCTTTGCATCGCTATACAAGGTCAGCGCACCGGAAGGAGCGGATGTTGCGTGCGAGTTATGGTGAATACTCACAAAAAGGAGAGCATTGTTTTTATTTGAAAAGCTGTACCGCTGACTGAGTGCAAGTGAAGTGTCGTCCGAGCGGGTGAGCATTACTTTTATTCCCTTTTCCTTTAATATTCGGGCAACCTCAAGAGTAACGGTCAGGTTGACGTTTTTTTCGTAAACAACCTTTTCGCCTTCTTTGTTATAGCCGATTGCACCAACGTCCGAGCCGCCGTGACCCGCATCTAAAATAACGATGGAACTGTCTGTAACCTCCCAATATTTATCGGGGAAAATTTCAGGCACAGGCTCCGGCTGGTTGGTTGAAGGTACGTTTGATTCTATTTCGGAAGAATCTATGTCTGAGGAGGCAGTCAATGTTAAAGTTGCCGAAAGCTTGTTTGATGCAAGCACAAACTTCTTGTCCAGCACCTGTTCAAGGTCTGCTACCACCTTGTAATAGTTGTCATGATTAGCGGTTCGGATTTGATTAATGCCGCCGCTTCCTACGGTTATTGTTTTACTGTTTCCGTAGCTTGCTCCGTCAAGCTCCAATACTGTTCGGACAGGGTTGTCCAAATTGTAAAGCGAGTATCCCGACAAGGGGGATGAAAATGTAAATTTCATAACAAAAGTATTCCCCGACACAGAATAAACCATTGAAGTAATTTTTGCGGGCGTAACGGTTTTTTCTTCCTCAACCGGGGGAGAAGGGGGCACCGGCTCAGGTTTTTTTATATAGACCGAGCGCGAGAATTCTAACCACTTGACGTCGAACCCAAGTGCCTCCGAAACAAATCGTGCGGGTACAAGAGTGCGGCTGTCAACAATAACCGGTGAGGTGTCCAAAACCTTAACGACCGAGTTTACATAAGCAACATTTGAGTTTATAACAAGAATAATTTTTTTATCGTCGGTCCTTGCAGTTACCTGCTTTTTTGCATCATCCCACGATACCACTGCATCAAGTGCTTCGAAAAATGCGCGTGCGGGGACTAATGTCCTGTCATTTTGTATTAAAGGGGGAACATCGCATGAAACAAGTTTTCCGTTTACGAAAAGCTTGATGTCATTTGCAAACGCCACATTCCCGAACAGGCCAAGCATAATTACTATTATTAAAAAGAAGTTTAAAAATCTAAGCTTCATAAGTTTTCTCCATTGGCAAAAATATTGTATATCCTATATATTTCGACAAAAGGGGGAAACTTTCCTTTGTATTTAATAAAAAAGTAATACTATTGTAATAAAATATCAGTTAATCTTACAATGTCGCCTGCACCCATAATTATAACGGTGTCTTTTTCTTTTGCAACAGACTTTACTTTGTCTACAATTTCATCAAAGCTACCTATATATATACAGTTGGGAAAATGCTGACAAATTTTGTCGGCAAGCATTTTAGAAGATACTTTGCCGTCGTCAATTTCCCTTGCGGCATAGATGTCAGCAAGGATAAGCATATCCGCTTTGTCAAATGCGGTAGTAAATTCATCAAAAAGTGATAGAGTTCTCGAGTAGGTATGGGGCTGAAAAACGCATATTACTTTGCCTTGTGAACAATCTCTCGCGGTATCAAGAGTTGCCCGAATCTCTGTCGGGTGATGGGCATAGTCGTCGTAAACGCTTGCACCGCAAACCTTTCCGCGATATTCAAATCGCCTTGCAGCACCCGTAAAATCACTCAAAGCATCTGCTGCTTTTTGCATATCCAGACCATACATGTATGCGTTGGCAAGAGCGGCAAGAGAGTTTAAAATATTGTGTGATCCATGCAGAGAAAGAGAGACATCACACAACCTTTCTTCCTTATATAATAATACATACTTTGTAGCGGTATCCGAAACGGTTATTTCAGCCGCCGTAAAGTCGCCGCCCGAAAGCCCGTAGGTTACAAGTTTTTGCGGAATATTACTCACCAGCTTCATAAGCTCTGCATCATCGTGACAGGCAACTACAAATCCGTCGTCGCTTACGTTTTGCAAAAAGTCAGAGTATGCGCTGTGATAATCGTCCGCATCTTTGAAATAATCAAGATGGTCAGGCTCAACATTTAATATGGTAGCGGAATAGGGATAAAAATCTAATAAGCTGCGGCAATATTCACAAGCCTCGGCAATAAAGTAACCGCCTTTGCCTAATTTCATATTACCGCCGATTATATCAAGCTGTGCCCCGACCAATATCGTAGGATCATAGCTCAGCTTTTCGAATATATATGAAATCATTGAGGTTACAGTTGTCTTGCCGTGCGTACCTGCAACAGCTATTGAATTTTCGAACCTCGCCATTATATATCCCAAAAGTTTTGAGCGGCTTTCCGCTTTAATTCCGAGTCGCTCGGCCTCGATAATCTCAGGGTTATCTTCTTTAACCGCGGAGGTGTAGACAACGAGGTCGCAGGAATGAACGTTTTCCGGATGGTGACCGTCAAAAAATTTCAGACCGAGACTCTCAAGATGGCGGATAGAATCCGAATAATTTATATCGGAACCGGACACTTCGAAGCCTTTCGACAATAAAATCTCTGCAAGTCCGCTCATGCTGACTCCGCCAACGCCTATGAAATGAATTCTTTTTTTATCGGAAAAGACATTTTTCATTAAAAAAATCCTCTGTTTTACATATTTTTATTGTAGTTTTTGCCGAATAAACTTACAAAAACGGGTGCTTTTTTCTACAAAATTACTAAATTGGAATATTTTTCGTATTAATGCTATATATTATTACTATAGGAGCAAACATAAAATTATTACCAGTTATGAAAATTGCACAAACATCGGATAAGCAACCCCTGTAAAATTATTCGAAAAATTCTACACACATACTGTGGTTTGATTTTAGTTTGTTCAGATAAAAACACAATATATTCTATTTTACACTTATTTTTTGAAGTTGTCAATATTAAACATTTGAATGGAAAATTTGACAAACGAGGATTTCTGTAGTAGAATAGTCCGCGGTGAAAGGAGATGTGTTAAATGTTTGGAGCACGAAAAACAGTCACCGGGATTTTATCCCTAAGACTGTCACAGGCGATTTTGCTTGTGCTTGCTGCCATAACTGTAATGACCACCTCTACGCTTTTATCCATCAAAACCGTCACGGTAAAAATTGACGGTGAAAGTCCTATAGTTATCACAACTATGGATAACAAAGTGGGTTTGATTCTTGCCCATAACAACATTGTAGTCGGAGAACACGACGTAGTTTCTCCGCCTCTTGCATCAAGTTTGAAACAGAACCGGAGTATTACTATAGCAAGAGCTTTCCAGATTAATGCAAAAATCGGGAATGAAAGGGTTACAATTCATACCGTTTCAAAAACCGTGTCGCAGGTCCTTGCGGACAACGGCATTGTACTTGGTGAAATGGATATGGTAACACCTTCGTTGGATAGCGTAGTAAACAAGGGAACAGAAATTATTATTACACAGGTGGCAGAGGATATGATTACGGTGACGGAAGAAATTC
>JBAYOS010000059.1:0-9493 GCA_041678125.1 Monoglobales bacterium | reverse complement strand
TGTAGCACCGCCGAAAGGCGGGTTTTTTATTTAATAGATTTTCCTTAATTCCCCTGATTAATTAATTCCTTTTCCAAAAGATTTATTGTAATACCTGTATTTAAGTTCATTGCATCTATCGGGTAAATTTCCTTTACATATCCTCGATAAAATCTTTCTTTAAAGCTTTGGGCAATTTCATCTTTATCCTTGCCCTCTTTAAGCATTTTTACTATCATATCGGCGGTTGAAACCGCGCTTTCTCTTGCCTTTTTAAGATAATATTTCGCCTTTTCTCCGTCTATCAAACCAAAGTGAGGCAGGAGAATTTTATCAATGTCAAGTCTGCTTACCCTGTCAATCGAGTCAAGCGCCATCTTATAGCCCACAAGGTAGGATGGAATTACATCATCCTCTCCGTTATAAACCCCGATAGACTCGCACCCCAAAAGGAGCCTTTCTTCTTTGCAGTAATACCCAACCGAACACTTTGTGTGACCCGGCAGATTAAGTGCAATAAACTCCATATCTCCTGCTTTAATGACATCACCATTTGCAACGGGAATGTCAACCTTCAGGTTATCAATCAAATCCACATATTCGTCAACACCGCAGGTTTTGGCAAACTTCCCGTCAAGGTCGCGCATTATTGCCTTCGCAGTAGGCTTGGCAAAAATCTTTGCCGCATATTCGCCTGCCACCACCTTGGCATCCGGCCAAATCTCAAGCGCATACACCGAGCCTAATGCGTGGTCATAATGTGAATGGGTCAGAAAAATATAATCAAGACTTCTCTCTCCCAATACTTTTTTTATCTTTTCTGCCACTTTAGTCCCGGTAAACGCAAATCCCGAGTCGTACATTATCGAGGTTTTTCCGTCATCTATTAAAAATGCGCTGTCACCCGATAATGCTCTTACATCTGTTATTTTTATATTCATATTTTCTCCTTTAGTCCTGAAGCTGTTTTAGCTGATAAAACTCCCCCTTTTTAGCCATAAGCTCGTCATAGGTGCCGATTTCCGTTATCTGACCCTGATTTACAACTGCAATTCTATCAGCATTTTTAATGGTGGAAAGTCTGTGTGCGACAAGGAAGGTTGTGCACTGTTTCATCATGCTGTCAACCGCTGCCTGAACTTTTTTCTCTGAAGCAGAGTCAAGCGCACTTGTAGCCTCGTCAAATATAATAATTTTCGGTTTTCTGAGCAGTGCCCTCGCAATAGAAATCCTCTGGCGCTGACCGCCCGAAAGTTTACCGCCGTGTTCGCCGAGCTGAGTGTCCATACCCCATGGCAATTCATTCACAAGCTCATCAAGTCCAACCGCTTTTAAAACTTCCTCCACCTGCTCATCCGACACATTGTCAAGCCCGTAGGTGATGTTGTCCTTCACGCTGCCCGAGAAAAGAATTGTATTTTGCGGCACAACCGCTATCTGGCTTCGGTACTTTGTCATGTCAAGATTAATCATATTAACCCTGTCAATAAGAATCTGCCCCTCCTGAGGCCTGTCAAAGCCAATTAACAGGTTGAGAATTGTGGACTTGCCCGCACCTGACCCGCCAACAAAAGCTATGCTTTCGCCCGGCTGAACGGTAATATTGAAATTTTGAAGTATCCACTTGTCACTGTCCTCGTACTTATAATATACGTCTCTGAAGGTCACTGCGCCCTTCATATCGTCAAGCGGGACTATCGCATTGTCCGTCTCAATATTTTCTTCATTTAATATTTCGCTGATTGAGTTAATTGACTCGGCGCCCTTTGTGATTTGGGGATATAGATTTAAAATACTATTAACTGCACCGACAATCTGGCTGAAATATGTCTGATAGAGGACAACCTCACCAACCGATATTTTCCCTTTAAAAGCCAAGATTCCTGTAAACGTAAGACATCCGAGCCTTGAAAGTTCCATTAGAACCCAGCTGCTTGCAAGAAAAAAGCTGTTCACTTTATCAAGCATATAGCCGGTGTTCATAACTCTATCCAACCTGCTATCCATGTTATTTACTTCACGCCTTTGAAGTCCGTGCGCGCGTGTTACGGGGATAAGCTCAAGCATTTCCGAAACATTTGACTGGGTTTGTTCAATTTCGCTTCTGAAATTACGGTTTCTTATCTTAACGCCCTTGCCCAGAACCTTTAAAAGCAGCATTTCAACAGGAATTATTACAACAAAAAAGATCATTACAACAGGACTTTTCTGCAAAGTCACCGTTACGGCAACAATAAGATTTGTTGTTATGAAGAACAAATTTCTTAGGAGCAATGCAAGTAAAACTTCGACATTTTCGCAATCACGCATGATTTTGGATTGCAGTTTGCCCGAGCTTACATTTTTATGGAACATCATAGAAAGCTGCTGCAACTTTTCAATTATGCTTCGCCTTAAACTGTATTCGATTATTCGCGTAAGCTTGTCATATACCTTTGAGACAGAATAAGTTGAAAGAGAATTCTGCGCAATACAGATAAATGCAATCGTCGCATTGATTAAAATATTTCTAAGCCCTCTGTTTTCGGGATATGTAACAATGTTTATTATATTAGTTGTGACAATGGGAACAACCCAAACAGGAAGATTCTGCATAAATAAAAAGAAAATGCTTTTTATAACCGTCATGGTCTGCCCTTTGTAAAACCCCAGCATTATTTTTATGGGATGACCTTTGTTTTCGGTAAAATTCTTAATACAGTCATTGACCATATTGTTAGTTTGTCCGGGCATAATTATCCCCTCCGCAACAAGTATTTATTTGTGTCTTTTTTCATTATATCCGATAAGTTTGATTTGTCAAGGGTATATTTAAAAAAACATCGGCGTTTGCCGATGTTTTTTTAAATTATTTTCTCATCGTATACTGCTCTTGCCCCGCCGATAAACTTAGGTCTGGTACGTGCGGCGATAACCATTGCCTCACCAATCATGTGATTTTCCAATCTCACCGGCACAGCAACCTTTTTCAAATGCATTCCAATGAGCGTAAACCCAATATCCAGTCCGGCATCGGCTTTGATTTCCTCTAATGCGACAGGATTTTCAAAAGAGGAATACGCCTGCGTAGCGAGAGAGCCTCCTGCCTTGGGTTGGGGCATAACATTTACAGGCTCAGCGCCGGGAACTGCCTCGGCTTCGGTAATAATGGCACGGTTTAAATGTTCACAGCACTGAATAGCAAGGTAAATTCCCTTGCTTTTTGCAAAATCGTTAAGAGCTTTGAATATTTCCGCCGCCACCTCCACATTTGAGTTTGTGCCGATTTTAGAGCCGACTACTTCACTGGTTGAGCAACCGACCACAACAATATTTCCCGGTTTAAGTCCCGCCTTTTCATAAAACTCAGAAATAACCGCTGTTGTCTGCTTATAAATTGTCTTTTCCATAATATCCTCCATTAATCAGAAGTTATTTTGCTTTTCTCAAATACTTTCATCAGTATTATTCCGATAACAAGCCCTGCAATACCTTGAACACCGTTTGCAGGAATGTTAACCGCAGACGGAATAAATCCGTACATGAATCCCTCAAAGACAAAATATCCAAGTACCATCATAATTTCAGCGGCTGCACCGCTGATTATTTTAGAAGAAAGATTTCCCAGCTTTTTATTCCAAAGTTTAAACCCGTAAAATGCAATTAGCGCCATAACGCCCTTTATAACAAAGGTCGCTGGAGCATAAGTAACATAGCCGGAAAATATATCCGCAAGAGCAGAGCCAAGTCCAGCGGCAAAAAAGCCAAATACGGGTGACAGCATCCACCCTGCAACAAGGACAATGCAGTCGCCAAGATTTATATATCCCTTTAGCGGAGAGGGTATCTTAATAATCATAGTAGCCACACAAACAAGCGCCGCAAAAAGTGCTGCCATTACTATTCTTTTTGTTTTCGTAGTCATATTATAATCTCCTTGACATCTTATTGTAAACAGTATACAACAAATCTGACCATATAACAATTACCAAATAAAGAGTATTTTATATATCCAGTTGGATAAAAAAAGGAGGAGCAAGAAGACAGGAGAATGATTTTCTTGCATACAAGGATCATCTTCGCAAAGTTATATTATTTCAGCCACCAACTCTTTGTCGGTTATACATCTTGGGTGTACTCCCAATTTCTATCTGTCCATGCTCAACTGATACAGAAAGAATAATACTTAATTATAGTGCCCTCCTAATAATGGTCATAAAAATACCACCCTAGGACCTTTAAAATTATGCTGCCGTCACCGCTACCTATCGCCACATATTTTCAACTCCTTTCTTTTATGTGTAAAAACAAAGCACTACACAAATCGTGCAGTACTTTGTTTGGTTATTATTTAATCTCAATATATTCTGCTATAATATGCGATATAGTAATTTGATTTCCTAAAACCGATTGATATGTCTTTGTTCCGTTTACTGTTCCATACAATGTTATTATATCATTCTCAAGTATTCTCTGCTCATTAGCTGTTTTTCGTTTATAATCTACATATACTGTATCCGTCCAAACGTTGTACTGATTTTTTGTTATATTGACGCGAAGGATAGTATTTGTTTCATTCTCTTGTACTTGAACAACTTGCCCCGTGTATGTGGCACGGTGCCCTTGGTAATCCTTTGGTTTTCTTGCTATCTCATTATATGGTATCTCAACGCACATTTGCTTAAATTTATCCTCTGGAATCGTTTGTGTTTCTGTGTGCGTAAAAATGCCTGCGGGTTTTTCAGGTAAATTAGGATAGATAGCGAAAAATACGAGTACCGCCAATACCCAAAACCACCACTTATTGTAGAAAGGCGCAATGTATTTTTGATTGCATTGTGGGCATTTTCGAATCTTTTTTGAAAAACGAAAACCACACTTTTGGCAATAAATAAGGTTCTTATTTTCTTTTGTACCATTATCCGGATATAATTCAGGAGAACCATAAATACCCATTATCAAAACCCCTTTTTGATGATTTATGTACTCATAGTATCATGTAAGACAACATTTGTCAATCAAATTAATCGATACTATTAAGAAAATCATTTTCCTCTTGGCTAAGCTTATTCTTAGGTAGAACCTTATAGTCCCATCTTTCACAAGATATAGGCATAATGTATTTTTTGAAGATTTGTTGAAAAGCTCAATAATAATCAAGGAAAGGTTGTCACCCCCATGAGCTGAGGCATACCTGCGGAACAATGCTGTATGCCAAAACAAAGGATATCTTTGCCGTATCAAAATATCTAGGACACTCAAGCATTGATGTCACGACAAAATTATATGTCCATGAAACGGCCGATATCCTGCGAAAAAACTTAAAAATAAAATAAACTATTATAACTTTTTTGACGACAGTTTGACGACTAAAAGGTATGTTTATTGGGTATTTATTGGAATTATATGTAAAATCGCTTACCGTTTTATCCCCTCAATTATGCAAAATAAAAACCGCCTAAACCCTTTAAAACACAGGGAATTAGGCGGTTCAATTTATTTGGCTGCCGGACTAGGATTCGAACCCAGACAAACAGAGTCAGAGTCTGTCGTGCTACCTTTACACAATCCGGCAATATTATGGAGGAGAGGAAGGGATTCGAACCCTCGAAACGCTATTAACGTTTACAGCATTTCCAATGCTGCGCCTTCAACCAACTCAACCACCTCTCCATATAAAAAGCTGAGCATTTAGCTGGCAACAGAAAAAATTATATCACATTTTCCCTCTTTTGTCAACACCTTAGTTTATACTTTTTTTCCTTAATTAAATTTTGAATTATTTGAAAGTTAATCTTGCATTTTCCCTTATTTTATTATATAATATGTGGTATATGATATGAGTGGGAAAATTTGTTTTACAGTCTGCACGTTTTTATTTACATTCCCCCATAATAATTTTCCCGTGCTGACAGAAAGGTTTTGTGAATTCAAATGTATATTTCAGAGAAAGCTAAGAGAGTAAAACCCTCGTCAACCCTCGCGATAGACTCCAAATTTAAAGCAATGAAAGCAGAAGGTATTGATGTGGTAGGATTCGGCACAGGTGAGCCGGATTTCGATACCTCCGAAGAAATAAAAGCAGCGTGCATTGACGCTCTTTCAAGGGGCGTAACAAAATACACTCCCGCATCGGGTACGCTTGACCTTAAAAAAGCTATCTGCAGAAAACTTCTGCGCGACAACGGTCTTACTTATCAGCCTACCGAGATTGTTGTTTCAAACGGTGCAAAACACTCTTTGACAAACATCTTCCTTGCTATATTAAACCCAGGCGATGAGGTTATTATACCTGCACCCTTCTGGGTAAGCTATCCTGAGATGGTTGCTATGGCAGACGGCGAAAGCGTTATTCTAAATTCCACCGAGGAAAATGAATTTAAAATTACAGCCGCGGATTTTGAAAAAGCCATTACTCCCAAGACCCGTGCGATTATAATTAACAGCCCGTCCAATCCTACAGGCACTGTTTATACCGAGTCCGAGCTTCGTGCTATTGCAGAGGTTGCAGTAAAACACAACATTTACATCGTTTCGGATGAGGTTTATGAACATCTTGTTTACGACGGTGCAAAGCATGTGAGTATTGCCTCCTTCGGCGAAGATGTGAAAAAACTTACAATCGTTGTCAATGCAATGTCCAAAACCTACGCAATGACAGGGTGGAGAATCGGTTATACAGCTTGCGAAAAGGAGCTTGCAACCGTAATGGCGAACATTCAGTCGCACGCAACATCAAATCCCAACTCTTTTGCTCAGGCGGCTTCCTGCGTGGCACTTGACGGCTCACTCGACTATGTTAATATGATGAAAGCCGAATTTAAAAAACGCAGAGATTATATGGTTGAAAAAATAAATTCCATTGACGGCGTATCCTGCATAATGCCACAGGGCGCATTTTACGTTATGATGAATATTGATAAAATTATCGGCCGCACTTTATACGGCAAGAAAATTAACGGTAGCGACGATTTTGCCGATCTTTTCCTCGAAAAAGCATTGGTTGCCCTTGTTCCCTGCAGCGGATTCGGTGCAGACAATTATTTAAGATGGTCTTATGCAACTTCCATGGATACAATTCGCACAGGTCTTGAAAGACTTGAATCTTTTATCAGGGAGGGTCTTGATAAGTGAAAAACTCCTATGAAAGTCCGCTTTGCTCCAGATATGCAAGTTCTGAAATGCAATACATCTTTTCACCGGACATGAAGTTCAAAACCTGGCGAAAGCTCTGGATTATTCTTGCTGAGGCCGAAAAGGAGCTTGGGCTCGACATTTCAGATGAACAAATTGCTCAACTTAAAGAACACGCAGATGACATAAACTATGATGTGGCTGCAGAAAACGAACGCCGCGTACGTCATGATGTTATGGCGCACGTTCTCGCTTACGGTGAGCAGTGTCCAGACGCGAAAGCGATAATCCACCTTGGAGCAACCTCATGCTATGTTGGTGACAACACCGACATAATAATTATGACAGAGGCACTCAGACTTGTCAGAAAAAAACTCATAGGTACCATAGCTTCCCTGTCGGAATTTGCCGAAACATACAAGTCACAACCCACGCTTGGTTTCACGCATTTTCAGGCGGCACAGCTTACAACGGTTGGCAAGCGCGCAACTCTGTGGATTAATGACCTTATTCTTGATTTGCAGGAAATTGATTTCCGTCTTGCAAATATGAAGCTTCTCGGTTCAAAAGGAACTACAGGAACTCAAGCAAGTTTTCTCGAGCTTTTTGACGGTGATCACGAAAAAGTTCGTTCACTTGACAATAAAATTGCAGAAAAGCTTGGCTATAACGGTGTTTACCCTGTTTCAGGACAAACCTATTCAAGAAAAATCGATTCTTTTGTGTTAAATATCTTAAGCGGCATTGCTCAAAGTGCTCACAAATTCAGCAACGATATAAGACTTTTGCAGCATTTAAAAGAAATTGAAGAACCGTTTGAAAAGTCACAGATCGGTTCGTCGGCAATGGCTTATAAACGCAATCCCATGCGCTCCGAGCGTATGGCGGCGCTGTGCCGTTATGTAATAACCGATTCATTAAATCCTGCTATTACCGCGTCGGCGCAGTGGTTTGAACGCACACTTGACGATTCTGCGAATAAGCGAATAAGCGTTTCCGAAGCGTTCCTTGCAGTTGACGCAATCCTGAATATTTACCTGAACATAACAAACGGACTTGTGGTTTATCCTAAAATAATTGAGGCGCACATGGCGGCGGAACTTCCCTTCATGGCTACCGAGAATATTCTTATGTCGGCAGTAAAAAAGGGTGGCGACCGCCAGGAGCTTCACGAAAAAATCCGTGTTCATTCTATGGAGGCCGCAAAAGTGGTTAAGGTCTGCGGCAAACCTAATGATCTGATTTCACGAATTGCAGCCGACCCTGTATTCGGTCTGACAATCAGCGAGATTGAAAACATTCTCTCCCCCAAAAACTTTATCGGCCGTGCAGCCGAGCAGACCACGGAATTCTTAAACGAGATTGTTTATCCTATATTGGAAAGCAACCCCGATTATATCAAAGCAGCAGATTTATATGTTTAAAAAAGAAAAGGACTGATTGAAATGAATAATTTTTTTAAGCTCCCGATATTTAACCGCACTTACAATGTTACAAACAGTATAAACAAAAAATTCCTGAAAAACATTTCTGTTTTGTCTCTTGCACTTCTGTCGGTTTGTTTTTCTTTGATTTGTGTGGCGTTTATATTTTTTGCAGGGCTCAATAAATTCGTTCCGCCATCTTTAATTAACAACTTTGATATACGAAATCTGTTCATCTCAATTATACACACCTTTGCCGCACTTTTTGCGATACTGTATGCTTCCTTTTATATTGACAGGCAAAAATATGACGGGAAAATTGTTTCACCTGCAATATCAACAGTTATAATGTTTGTTATAACTCTGTTTCTTGCTTGGCGTTGCTATTTTTTCCGACGACCTTGACATACTTGTATTTATAATTACTGCAGACGGCGTTATCATGTCAATGTTCCTGCTCTTTTTATCAATTCTGCAGTATGATGTTATAAGCCCCAAAACCTCACGAAAATTTATTCCGAGCTTAATCGCAAGAATTCTCGTGATATCTTCAATGGTATTGTTTTTGTTTTCGATATTCACATATTACGACTATTTTTCATATGTGACGGCAACCATTTTCAAATCGGGTATGACTACCTTCCAAAAAGATGCTTTGGTGTTATACACCTTTATGCTCGGAAACATTTGTCTTTTGGTCGCAATAATCATGATGTTCTCTATTGAACGCAAGCTGAATCAGATGCTTAAGGAGTTTACTGCCAAAATAAAAAGCAAGGCAGAGGACAATGAATAAACGACATTGGTATATTAAAAATCGGCATAATTCGGTATGAACAATACCGAATTATGCCGATTTATTTCTGTCTGCAGAAATAAAAATTTCAGTCTTTTCAGGAGGATAATCTTTCAACGGCAACATAAATATCAGAGATTCGATACCATGTCGGGAAATTGACCTCGCCGTTAACGGGCAG
>JBAYOS010000058.1:0-9507 GCA_041678125.1 Monoglobales bacterium | reverse complement strand
TGCGAGGGCTTTTTTTATTTTACTGCATATTTACCTTTTACCATAACAAGCACGTCTGTACGGGCTGTTATTCCTCTGCCGTCACCAAGCGGTACAATTAAAAGGTGATTCGGCGGCATATCACTGCCATTAGGATGGTCTCCGCCAATCGTGACATCTGAAATTCCGCCCTTTTCGGTTGAAAAAATCGTTGCACTTCCCTGTCTTAGAATAAGTTCACATCCTGCATCTCCCGTCAGCTTCTGTCCTGCCTTTAGTGATACAACGCTGAAGGAGGTTTCTGTTTTTACCGTGTTTAAAAATACTGAATCAAGATAGGATTTGGAAATAAGCGGATCCTCCTCGCTCCCTGTAGATGCGAGAACTGCAGCAGTACATATTGCTACAATCACAAGTCCGGTTATAAGTCCTGTAAAAAAATGTTTTTTCATTTGTCGTCCTCCTAAATCTCCGTCAAGCCAAAACTTATGCTTATGGCTTCATTCACCACACTCATAAGGTCGTCGTCCAGTCTTCCGATTTTGTCTTTAAGACGTCTTTTGTCAATAGTTCTGATCTGTTCCAGTAAAATAACCGAGTCCTTTGTAAGACCATATTCCTCCGCACTTATTTCAATATGTGTGGGGAGCTTTGCCTTGTTTATCTGCGAGGTAATCGCAGCGGCAATAATGGTAGGGCTGTATTTATTGCCCACATCGTTTTGAACAATCAAAACGGGGCGCACTCCACCCTGTTCAGACCCGACCACGGGACTTAAGTCCGCGAAAAAGATATCCCCTCTTTTTACAACCAATTTCAGTCACACTCCGCCAGATTTCCCTCATGACATTCCGCTTCAAAGCAGTCTGTCGGGAAATATATTTCGGCGAGTTTGAGATTAATTTCAGCCATTTCACGATAACCGTTTTTCATCTGCTCTTTAAGCTGAATTGTTTTATGCTCTTTAAGATAATGCCTGACCGCGCGCTGGATAATACGGCTGCGGTTGCTTTTCTCGCATAAAACCAGGTCATCTACCTCATTTAACAACTTTTCCGGCAAATTGATCAATATTCTTTTCACCTGCGACAAAGCCTCCGCCCCCTCTCCCAGATAAAGTCCTTTAGGCTATTATATTGGCTTATTTACATTATACAACGGTTTTATGTAAAATGCAAATGTAATTTAAACCAATTATCCTACCGTGCATTATCCGAGGTATACTCGCGGGACTCTCTTGCCTATCACGCAAAACAGTTCATAGCTTATAGTGTCACAAATTTTTGCAAGAGCTTCAAAGCTTACCGGACAGTCGTGACTGCCTCCTGCAATGATAACCTCATCCTCGACATTAATATTATTGACATTTGTAACATCTATAATACATTGGTCCATACAAATTCGTCCAATTACTTTTGCATATTGGCCATTTACCAGCACAATACCTTTGTTGCTGAGCGCACGCAGATAACCGTCTGCATATCCTATCGGCAATACTGCGGCTTTCATAGGCTTTTGCGCAATAAAAGTCCCTCCGTAGCTTATTTTTTCTCCGGGTGCTATGTCAAAAACGCGCGAAACCGTACTTTTTACAGTGAGCGCAGGCTTTAGATTCAGCTTTGAAATGTCAACTTCCTCTGACGGTGCAATTCCGTAGGTTATTATCCCCGCGCGCACCATATCAAAATGATATTCGGGAAATCCTATAATTCCGGCGCTATTACAAGCGTGTTTTATAAGTATGTTTATGCCTTGCTTTTCAAGCTTGCCTATAAATCCCAGAAAATTTTCCGCCTGATAATCGGTATATTCCCTTAGAGCTTCGTCAGCGCAGGCAAAATGTGTAAATATTCCTTCAATTTCCAAATTTTCAAGTTTGGAAATCTTAACAATTTCTTCAACTGATTTGTCATTGCACTCAAAGCCGACCCTGTTCATTCCCGTATCTATCTTAACATGAATTTTAACAACCTTGCCCGCTTTTATTGCGGCATCGGAGAAACGCTTTGCGGTTTCGAAATGAAAGATTGTGGGCGTAACGCCTAATTCCACAGCTTTTTCCACGTCTGCCGCATTGGTATAACCAAGCAGAAGAATAGGACAGTCTATTCCTGCGCTGCGCAATTCCTCCGCTTCGCCGACAAACGCCACTCCGAGATAATCCGCACCGTTTTCGGTAAGCCTTTTTGCTACCGGCACGCTTCCATGCCCGTATGCATCAGCCTTTACAACTGCCAGCACCTTTATATTATCTCCGACATATTCTTTTATATTTTTAATGTTGTTTTCTATGGCTCCGAGGTCAACCTCTGCCCATGTTCTCCGAGAATTAATATTCATTTATATTCATCTTCCTAAAAGTTAAAAATTTCATCGGCAACTTCTTTGTCGATTTCAAATGACAAGTATTCTATTTCGGTATATGTTTTTCCGTCTCTGCCCTTTATCTCAAGCGAGAGGGGCATCATATCATGCGCCCTTATTTTAAGCTCTGCCGTCGCTTTGTAGGGATTTGCAAGACCTGTATCAACGGTAAGCGTCAAAATTTCCGTGTCCTTCTGCGACTTCATTGCCGCAGTAGTTTCCTCACCCTGATAATATGCGGAAATTATATTTTGCAAAAACATATAATCCATATCGCCTGCAGGCAGCTGTTCAGCACGGACTATCTGTCCCGTCGCCGCATTTTTAACACACATACTGCGGTCGGTTACAATAGTTATAAGGTCTTGCGACTCTGTCCTCATTTTATCCGGTGCCTTGAAGTATTGAGTTGCCGTATATTCTGTGTTGTTTGTGTTGGAATATGATGTTACCTTCACCTCTGCCACAAAAGAATTCATTTCTGAAAAAGTATCGTAGCAGCGTTTGTTCACATCAGCTGTAGGCAGTTTGCTGCATCCGCAGAGTATAAGTGCAATAAATACAGTTGCGAAAATTATTCTTTTCATAAAATGTCCTCCAAATTAAAAGCATAACTTATAATCCGGAGGGCTTTTCAGCAATCCGTATTCTTTATCTCCAAAAATGCATTGTGTAAAAAAGATATGGTGTCTGTCGGAAGCATACTGTCACATCCGAGCTTTTCTGCGGCAAAATCCCCCGCCAGACCGTGAATATATACTCCGCAAACCGCACTTTCTTCGGCAGGAGTTCCCCTTGCCAAAAGCGCCCCGATTATTCCCGACAATACGTCGCCGCTTCCTCCCGTCGCCATTCCGCTGTTTCCTGTGTGATTTATAAAAGCTTTGCCGCTCGGCAGAGCAATTACGGTCCCTGCACCTTTCAGCACAAGTACGACGCCATATTCTATAGCAAGTTTTCTTGCATACCCGAGTCTGTCCGTCAGAATTTCCTCTACCGAAAGACCTGTCAGCCTCGAAAACTCACCTATGTGCGGAGTGAGAATAACCTTTCCCTTTTTTTCGTGTAATATATTTATATTCGCTGCAAGCGAGTTTATTCCATCAGCATCAATTACCGTTGGGATTTCATTATCAAGCAGAAACTTTATAATCTTCCCCGCGTCACAATTTTTACTTAAGCCCGGACCGATAACTACTGCGTCTGCGTTCTTTAGTTTTTCTGAATGTTTTAAAAGAAGCTCTGCATCAATAAAATCCTTGCAGGAAATGGGCAATGTCATTGCCTCGGTAATCTTCTTTTCGTAAATTTCATTTAAATTTTCGGGCGTAAAAAGAGATACAAGTCCGCTGCCACTTTTAAGCGCCGCCTCGCAGCAAAGAACTGCCGCTCCCGTAAATCCTTTGCTTCCCGCTATAACGCAAATTCTGCCCATATCTCCCTTGTGGGCGTCTGTTTTGGTTCTCGGAATTGCATTTTTGACAAATTCCGAATCCGTTTCAAAGGTATCACATTCGCCACCCATAGGAATACCTATGTCGGCAACAATTATTTCACCGCAATATTCCCTGCCCGGATAAACCGAATGACCGTACTTTTTAAAGCCGAGCGCAACCGTCAGGTCTGCCTTAACAGCAGTTTTGCACACTCTGCCCGTGTCCGAGCTGATACCGCTCGGAATGTCGGCGGAAATTATAAACGCACCCGAGCAATTTATTTTTTCGGGAATGTCAGATTCAACGTCCTTTGACAGTCCTGTGCCGAAAAGGGCGTCAATTATAACATCAAACTTGCTTAAGTTTTTCGGCTCCGTCAAATCTATGCCAAGCTTTTTCACAATTTCAAAATTCTTTTCAGCATCGGCGGTCGCAGGCTCGCCAAATGGCAGCCAGGCCGAAACATCATACCCGCTCATTTTAAGCATTCTTGTTGCTGCAAGCCCGTCTCCGCCGTTGTTGCCTTTTCCGCAAACCGCGAGAATTTTCGAATGTCTGTCAAACCTTTTTGCTACCGTGTCATAAATGCGAAGCGCCGCTTTTTCCATGACCGCAAAACTGTCTATACCCAGACCAAACACGTTTTGCTCAAGCTGTCGCATTTTTTCTGCCGAAATAATTTTGTCCATTATTCCTCACCTATAATTATATTGTCAGGTCTGTAATTTTTTAAAATGTCCAGCATTTTTCTTGACGGGTTAACTAAAATTTTTGTCTTTTCCCCTCTTATGGTGGCAGAAATATAATAAACGTCAAACCTCCCGTCATGGGCGGACGCGTCAATTTCTTTTGAAAATGTTTCCGCTCCTGAAAGCTGGTCAACAGGCGCCATTTTATCAATGTTTTTCGCATTAAAGCTGATAATGCGCCTTCTCTTTTTCTGTGCTATTATAAGGTCAATATCAACATCACCGTTTGTTACGGTATATTCGAATTCCTTATTCTGATTTGAAATCAAAACCCTAATTCCCCACCACATCAAAATAACAGCCGCAAAGCCGACTCCCGAAAGGGGGCTTCTCCATATAAATGCAAGAAAGAAAAGCGTTCCGATAATCCCGAGCAATATAAGCGGAACCGCAATTGCATATTCCTTAAAATGTTTTTTCCTTTTAAGCAAACATTCGGTAAACATATCCATCATATAAACTTCACCTCCGTTTTTTATTTTTCATATTGAAAATCAATCCGAAAAAACTTTCTTTACCGCTTCAAGATAACCATATCCGTAAAGATCGTCAGGTTCAAGGTAACTGCCCTCTGTCCATTCGTTCCAGCTGTTAACAGTAATAAGCGGGATTTCGTTTCCATCCGCAAATTTTTTGGCCTCAAGCATCATTTTCTCAATATTCTCAGGGGTGTTGTTTCTGAGAACCCTTCGGCTACAGCCTTTTTCAAACCTTACATTATTATCCCAACCCAAAGACACGTGCGGATAATATGTCATTTTCGTCTTACCCTTAATTTCGTTCCAGCAGTCAACAACTTTTGGGATTATATCCTGATATTCTGCATCAATATCAACCATTCCGGTAAACTGATAATGTGTCACACTGTCAAACCCCAGCTCTTCAGCGGTAGGAATTAAATCAATATTTTTCGGGGCACCAAGTCCGTCTAAGTTTACGGGCAGATTCCCGTCACCCTGCATAAGAACCTGCAAATGCACCCCGGGAAGTCCTGCTTTTATAACCTTTTCTCTAAATATGTCAATCGCTTTTTTGGTGTTTTCAATACCGCCAAGACCCTCAATTGTATTTGTCAATTGGTAAATAGCGAAAACCGGCTTACCGTCAATTTTATAGTAATTGTCAAGGTAAAAATATTTTTCTATAATATAGTCAGTTGCGCATTCAAAATCATGTTGGCTGTGTCTGCCGCTGTATAAAATATTGTTCTCCATGGCAGCATCGGAATTTCTCTTATCCCATAAAAAGTTTACGTCGTGGTTTGCCCACATAATGTAAAACTTCATTTTATCCCTGTTTTTTGCCTTCAAAAACCCGTTTTCAAGGCACTGCTGCAGGTAGGGTCTGTTATCATACCAATACCAATCGTATATGAAGGTGTTAATACCGTGGTCCGTTGCCGCTTCAATCTCCATCTCCATTACATAGGAATCTGCCTCGTTTACATATCCCCAAAGCGGTCTTCTCGGCCACCTGTGACCCTCAAATTTCGATTTTGCAGACTGCACCGTCTGCCATTCTCCCATTCCCTGTTCCCAAAATATTCTTGTCTGCGGGCAGTCGCCGGCATATGCAGGCCAGACATATGCCGCCACATCATACTCTTTCATGGCTTTCCTCTTTTCGCGTTCCTTATAAAATAACAGTATAAATCAATTATAACACATGCTATTTTTTTTAGTCAACAAATAGGATTATCCAAGTGCGATTTTATCAATCATTGCAAGCTCTTCTTCGGAAAACGGTTTGCTCTGTGCCACTTTGGCATTTTCCATGATTTGCTCGGGAGATGATGCTCCGATAAGCACGCTTGTGACTGCTTTTTTGTTTAAAACCCATGCAAGCGACATCTGCGCAAGAGTTTCTCCCCTGCCCTGTGCAAGTTCGTTAAGGGCCTTCACCTTTTCAATTATCTCAGGTGTCAGGCTGGACTCTTTAAGGAAAATTCCGCTTGTTTTAATTCTGCTGTTTTCGGGAATTTCCTTCAAATATTTATCTGTCAGAAGTCCCTGTGCAAGCGGGCTGAAAATAATCATGCCCTTACCGAGTTTTTCGGCAGATTTTAGTATTCCGTTTTCCTCTATTTGCCTGTATAAAATAGAGTACCTGTTCTGATTTATTATAAACGGGCAACCCATGGAATTTAATATTTCCGCCGCTCTTTCCATTCCTTCTCCGTCATAATTTGATAGCCCTGCATAAATGGCTTTGCCGCTTTTCACAATCTGAGCAAGTGCCCCCATCGTTTCCTCAAGCGGAGTTTCGGGGTCGGGTCGGTGGTGATAAAAAATATCAACATAGTCAAGTTTAAGTCTTCTCAGGCTGTCATCAAGACTTGAAATGAGATATTTTCTGCTGCCGAAATCTCCGTATGGTCCCGGCCACATTGAAAAACCCGCTTTTGTGCTGATAACAAGTTCGTTTCTATATTCCCTAAAGTTTTCCGAAAGTATTTTGCCCATATTTTCCTCAGCACTGCCGATATAGGGGAACCCGTAGTTGTTTGCCAGGTCAAAATGTGTAATTCCGCTGTCAAACGCGGCAAAACACATTTTTTTCATATTCTCGAAATTTTCTTTTTTGCCGAAATTATGCCACATTCCCAGTGAAACTGCGGGTAGCTTAAGTCCGCTTGTTCCGCACCTGTTATACACCATGTTCTCATACCTTTTTTCACATGCTATGTATTTTCCCATAGTTTTTCCCCTCCTATTTTTTCTTCATTTAATAACTTTTTAAAATAATCAGTAAGCAATGGAATTGCAAGTACAAATGTCATAAAATCTGCTGTGCATTGTGCAAACTGCAGTCCTTTCAGACCCCATATAAGCTCCATAATCCAGATGCACGGAATAAGAAAAAGTCCCTGACGGGCAGATGCCATAAGCGATGCGGACAGTGTTTTTCCCGTAGATTGAAACAGCATATTACTCATTACGATAATTGAATTAAGCGGAAATGCGAGACAATATGTTCTGAGGGTAAATGCGCCCACCTCGATAACCTTCGGGTCGTTCCTGAAAGCCGCTATTATCTGTTCGGCGAATATCGCCCCAATTCCCGAGAGCAAAATCAAAAATCCCGTTGAGGATTTTACGCAAAACCAAAAGGATTTTCTCACCCTGCCGTAAAGCTTTGCTCCATAGTTAAAGCCGACAACCGGCTGAAATCCCTGTCCGAATCCGATCAGCGCAGAGTTTGCAAACATTGCAACTCTCATAACAACGGACATTCCGGCTATTGCCGCATCTCCGTAGCCGCCTGCGGCATGGTTCAATATCATCGTGGAAATGCTGCCCAGTCCCTGTCTTATAAGAGAAGGAAATCCGCCGTTAAAAATCTGTGATTCATAATAAAAGTTCGGTTTGAATTTTCTTATCGAAAGCTTTATGTTACTGCCCCTTTTTATGCCGATAAGCAAAAGAAAAAAGCTCACAATCTGGCTGAACACGGTGGCAATAGCCGCTCCGCTGATGCCCAAATCAAAAACAAAAATAAGCAGTGGGTCGAGAGCAACATTTATCACGGCGCCCGTAACAATTCCTGTCATGGCATAAACTGCGCTGCCCTGAAATCTGAGCTGGTTGTTCAGCACAAACGACGCCATCATAAAAGGTGCACCGACCAGAATTATCCGCATATATTCAATAACATCTTCTAATATTGTCGGAGTCGCGCCAAGTAAAACTGCAAGCGGTTTTACAAATATCAGCCCGAAAACCGCAAGCAAAATTCCCACAAAAATTGACGAGAAAAATCCTGTTGAAGCCATATACGATACGCTTTCGATATTTTTTCTGCCCAGCTCGCGGGAAATAAAGTTGCCCGAACCGTGCCCGAAGTAAAAACCGAGCGCCTGAATAATCGCCATAAGTGAAAAAACAACTCCGACCGCCGCTGTCGCCTGAGTTGAAATCTTTCCCACAAAATATGTGTCTGCCATATTATAAAAAGCTGTCACCAGCATACTTATGATTGTCGGCAGGGAAAGCTTCATTATCAGCGGTCCTACCGGTGTACTCGTCATCATTTGATATTTATCTTTTGTTCCCAAAAAAATTCCCTCAAATCCTGGTTAATTAACTATTTTTTAATTATAAAAAAACATCGGTAAACAAAGACCGCGTTACCGCAACCTTAGTTTACCGATTCAAATCAAACTCACGCGTTAGGATAAACGCTTACCTGTTTTTTATCTCTGCCGAGACGTTCAAATTTAACTTTGCCCGTTACCAAAGCGAACAATGTATCATCGCTGCCCCTGCCTACATTTGTGCCCGGGTGGATTTTTGTTCCTCTTTGTCTAACAAGAATGTTGCCTGCCAGTACTGTCTGACCGTCAGCTCTTTTTACACCAAGTCTTTTGGATTCGCTGTCACGACCGTTCTTTGTACTACCAACACCCTTTTTATGAGCAAAAAACTGTAAATTTAAATTTAACATTTTTTTACCTCCAATTCAACTTTTAAGAAATCTTCGTAGTGTTTGCTGATTTCTTGCATATATCCCAGGAAGCCTTTCAGCATATATTCTATGCTTTTTCTCTCCTCACCGGATATATTTTCAGGCAAAAGGAAAACTATTTCCGCATCATCTAAAACCTTAAATGACGCTTTTTTTTCGCCAATCACCTGTGCAATACTCTTTTCAAGCATCTGGATGCAAGCGGAAACCGCCGCACAAACAATATCCGAGCCTTCCTCGGCATAGCCTGAATGACCTTTTGCCGAAAACTCTGTAATATTGTCCTTTTCGTCCAGAGCAAACTTCACGGTTGTCATAGCTTAGTTTTCTTCTGCTGTCGCTTCAGCTTCAGCCTTGGGAGCTCTGGGCTTTGCAGTTTTAATAGCCTTGATTTCAATTTTGTCAAGGGGTTGTCTGTGTCCCTGACGTTTATGATAACCTTTTTTAGGTTTATACTTGAAGATTCTTACTTTGTTGCCTTTAACACTTTCAATCAGTTCTGCTTCAACAGTAAC
>JBAYOS010000057.1:0-9567 GCA_041678125.1 Monoglobales bacterium | reverse complement strand
TTTATTTTTTTTAAAAAAATTATATAAATTGGGCAAATGAGTCTTTTGCCGCAATTATTTTCAGCATATATAAATTGTCAATAGGTTAATATAATAATCGAGGGGTGAAAAAATGAAATGGTTTAAAAAATCATATATTTTTGTTTTTTTCATGACAAATATTTATGTTCTTTCCTCCTCATACGGTTTAGTCTCTGACATTGCAACCGAAAAAGTTCTTGCGTCCGAATATGTGGCACAAGCAAATGCTTCGCTTTCGGATATCGAGGTTATACCCGGTGGTGATATAATAGGTATCAAGCTATACACCAACGGAATTATGGTAGTGGAGCTCGCAAGCTTCGAGGATGAAACGGGGAATATAGTTTGCCCTGCAAAAGACAGCGATATTCGGCTTGGAGACAGAATTTTTGCAGTAAACGGCAATCAGGTAGAAAGTAATTCCGAGCTTATAGAGTTTGTGAAAAATTCAGAAGGAAAAAGTTTAACCTTGACTATCGGACGGGCGGCAGACAGGTTTGATGTTAAGATAAATCCGGCTAAATCTGTCGAAAACGGACAACCGAAGCTTGGCATATGGGTCAGAGATTCGGCAGCGGGAATAGGCACTCTGACTTTTGTGAAAAAGGGTGATAATAAGTTTTTTGCGCTTGGACATGCCATTACAGACAAAGACATCAGGAAAAAGTATAGCGTGAGAAAAGGCAGCATAGAAATTGCAGATGTATTATCGGTTGAAAAGAGTAGAGAAGGTGTTCCGGGAGAAGTTCAGGCAACCTTTGGAGGTAATTCTCAGGTAATTGGTAGCATGGAAGGCAATGAGGAATGCGGAATTTTCGGCACTTATAGTGCCGAGTATGAAGGAAAACCGGTTAAAGTGGCGTCAAGATGGCAGATTCAGGAGGGGGTGGCATCTATTTTATGTTCCCTTGACAATGAAAAGCCGAAAGAATATTCTATAAGAATCGAAAAGGTAATTCTCGGCGGCGGATTTTCTGAAAAATCAATGGTAATTGAGGTAACCGACCCTGAGCTTATCAGGAAAACGGGCGGTATTGTGCAGGGAATGAGCGGCAGCCCTATTTTGCAAAACGGTAGATTAGTCGGTGCCGTTACCCATGTATTTATTAAAAATCCGAGAAAAGGATATGGTATTTTTGCCGAGACAATGCTTGCGGAAGCTGAAAAAATTAAATAACAAAGATGCCCGCCTATTTTCGGCGGGCATTTTATAATTGAAGCATTTGTTTGCGCTTTTCTTGACAACCCTCCTCATATTGTATATAATTTAACCTGAAATCATTTTAATGGAGTGTAAATATGGCTGTTGTAACAATAATAGGTTCGGGAATGATGGGCTCGGCCCTTGCATTTCCCGCAAGGGAAAACGGGCATGGGGTCAGACTTGTGGGCACTCATCTTGACAGGGATATAATATGCGAGTGCAAAGCAACAAACAAGCACCCGAAATTTAATAAAAAATTTCCTGACGGAATTGACTTTTATTATATAGAAGATGTGAAAGAGGCTATTGACGGAGCCGATCTGATTATCGGCGGTGTTTCAAGCTTCGGTGTTGACTGGTTCGGAGATTTTGTTCTGCCGGAAATTTCAGAAAACATACCGGTTTTAACAGTTACAAAAGGTCTTGTGGACACGCCTGGCGGAAGGCTTTTGACCTATCCTGACATCTGGGAAGAAAAGCTCTCTAAAATGGGTAAAAAGCTATCTCTTAATGCAGTCGGTGGTCCGTGTACAAGCTATGAACTTGTCGCCCATGACCAGACAGAAGTAGCGTTTTGCGGCAAGGATTTAACCGTCCTAGAAAAGCTGAAAAATATAATGTCTACGGACTATTATCACATCAGTCTTACGACCGATGTAACGGGAATTGAAAGTGCGGTGGCGCTTAAAAACGGATATGCACTCGGTGTTGCGCTTACAATAGGATTAAACCAAAAGGAATTTGGTCTTGATAGTGAACTTCATTTTAATTCTCAGGCAGCAATTTTCGGTCAGGCTGTAAAGGAAATGTACAAGCTTTTAGAATATCAGGGAGCTGCATCTATAGAAAATATGGTTGTTGGTTATGGCGATTTATATGTTACCGTTTACGGTGGAAGAACTAGACTTATCGGGATTCTACTGGGCAGGGGACTTAATATTGATGAGGCAAAAGCTGAGCTAAATGGCATTACCTTAGAATCACTCGTGGTTGCCGAAAGGGTGGCGAGAGCGATTAAAATTGCAAGTAAAAGAGGAAAGCTTTGTTTGGAGGATTTTCCGCTTTTATGCCATGTAGATGAGATAATCACAGGAAAAGCAAAGGTTAACATTCCGTGGGAAAAGTTTACATTCGTAAAATAAAAGTACTGAAAGCATTTTGCTTTCAGTACTTTTATTAATTTGGGACAGTTATGTATAAACTTGACATTTTAATATATTTATAGTATAATTTTCAGTGTATATTTATAGCGAAAGCGGAGGTACTTATGTTATGAAACAATGGCCTTTACGTATAGCAATTTTCTCGACAATTATAGTGTGCATAACAGCAATATACTTTACAATATTTTTTCTGAATAACAATGACGCGGACAACAAGGAAGCATCGGTTGTCAACAGCCAGAACTACAGCGAAGATAAAAATGCTCAACACAGGTACATAATTATTTCTATTGACGGCAAATATACCTTTGCCAATATGGAAGGGGAGCGTGCGACCGACCAGCTTTATGATGTTTTATCGGTTGCAGATAACGGGATGTTTTATTTTAAGCAGGGCAATGTGCAGGGATTTCTCGGTGAAAATCTGCAGAGAGTTTTTGTGACGGAGGACATAATTTCAACCAATGCAAGCGAGGGTTTTGTAATATATTCTGCAAACAATAAAAAAGGATTTATTGACATTACAACAGGTCAAAAAATCGGTGCTGCTTTTGATGCGGTCTATGACTTTTCCGAAGGGCTTGCGGCGGTTCAGATTGGCAATTCGACAGGGTTTATAAACACGTTCGGCGAGCTTGTTATACCTTGCCAGTTTTCAAACAATGCGATATACCGCTTCACGTCGGGTATTTGTAACGTTATGACCGGCTCTAAGGAAGAAGGTAATTTAAAAGCATTTTATATCAACAAATCGGGCGCAAAGCTGTTTGCAAAGGATTTTGATTACTGTATGCCCTTCAGCGAGGACAGAGCCTTTGTAAATGAAAACGGATATTGGTATATTATAGATACAAAAGGTGAAAAAATAGGAGATATGACCTTTGGTCCCTACACAAAAACCGTTCCTTCCATTTTTAAGGAGGGCAGAGCGGTTGTTGTTAAAGACGGGAAATACGGAATTATTGATAAAGACGGGCAGTATGTTGTAATGCCCAAATATGACCTGATGTCTGATATTTCTGATGGCGGAGTGGTTTTTGCGCAGGACGGACTGTTCGGATATATGGACACAAACGGCAATATAATTATTGCGCCGAGATATGAAAATCTCAGCCCGTTTAGAAAGGGACTCGCTGTCTTTTTAAAGGATCATAAGTATGGTGTTATCGACCGGGCGGCAACTGTTGTTGTAAATCCTGAATTTGAAGAAATTACAATTCTCGATAACGGTCTTATAAAAATTTCGCTGAGTAGCGACCATTTCAGATATGTTGATAAATATGGAAAAACTGTTTATGAAACAGAGTGATGTAAAGAGAAGGAGAAATAATGGGGCTTGTTCAAACGGCAATTATAAAAATTATAACATTGCCATTTATATTTATTTGCCTTACAGTGCACGAATTTTCGCATGGCTGGGTGGCATACAGGCAGGGAGATACAACTGCAAAGGATGCGGGCAGGCTCTCGCTGAATCCGATGAAGCATGTTGACTGGCTTGGAGTTCTTGCTATGCTGTTTTTGGGATTCGGATGGGCAAAACCTGTGCCCGTAAACCCTTACAAATTTAAAAAAAGCGGAGCAAGAGGTATAGTCTGGGTTAGTCTTGCAGGCCCTTTTTCTAATATAGTTTTTGCATTTTTATTGCTGCTGGTTTGGGAAATTATGGCGGTAACTGTGCCCGATGCGGCGCAAAATTTTTATTTTACTAATATAATGAGCGGCGTAATTCTGCTTAATGTAGGTCTTGCGGTGTTTAATCTTATTCCCGTACCGCCGCTTGACGGGTCAAGAGTTTTGACATATTTTCTGCCGTACAGTGCAGGAAAGTGGCTGGAAAATAATTCAAATTTACTCTATATGCTGCTGATTTTAGCGGTATTTACAGGTTCGCTCAGCAAAATTATTTTCCCTGCCGCAAATGTAATTCTTGACGGAATAGGTTGGCTTGCCCATTTTATTGTGGGAATTTTTGCATAAATGAGGAAAAAGCATGGATGTTACATTTAAAATCAAAGAGTTTGAAGGGCCGCTTGATCTTCTGCTTCATTTGATACAAAAAAACAAGGTTGAAATAACGGACATACCCATTTCTGAAATAACCGAGCAATACATGGAATACATTGATGAAATGAAACGGTTCGACATTGAGGTTACGGGCGATTTCCTTGTTATGGCTGCAACTCTTTTATATATTAAATCGCGGCTTTTGCTTCCCAAACAAAAGGATGAGGAAGAGGGCGAGGACCCGCGGACCGAGCTGGTTGACCGATTGATTGAATATGCAAAATATAAAGAAGCTGTTGAATTTTTATATCCGAGGCAGGAATCGGGCAAGTACTATTTTGATAAGCTGCCTGAGAAAATCAAGCTACCGAAAGTAAGATATGTTGATATGCAGCTTGAGGTTTCTCTGCTGTTTGAGGCTTTTGCCAATGTGATGGAAAATCACGAACTGAAAAAACCCGTTAAAAAAGAAGCGTTTGATGTTATCGTTCAGCGTGAAATCGTGACAGTTTCGGACAGAATAAAGTACATAACGACAGTTTTTAAAAATAAAAAAGACATAAGATTTGAAGATTTTTTTGAAGATGTAACGACAAGAGCGCAAGCAGTTTCCACATTTTTGGCTATTCTTGAACTTTTGAGCCACGGAAATTTAATGCTCGAAAGGGTGGAAAATGGTTTATTATTTAGTTTAAGTGGTGAAAAAGATGAATTTGACTGGACTGGCGGCGATTATTGAAGCGCTGCTTTTTGCGGCGGGAAAGCCGCTTGAAGTATCTGAGCTTGAAGAAATAACGGAGCAGACGGAAATCAATATTCTCGAAGCGCTGAAACTTTTGAAAGAAAGGCTTGAGGCAGAGGACAGCGGAATTTGCCTTTTAAAGCTTGAAAATGCATATCAGCTCACAACCAAACCCCAGCATTACGATTATTTAGTGAAAATGGCGGCTCCCTCTCAGAAAAGTATGCTGTCGGGAGCAGCGCTCGAAACTCTTTCTATAGTTGCTTACAATCAGCCTGTAACAAGGTCAAGTGTAGAATTTATCAGAGGAGTTAACAGCGACAGTGCCATCAACAGACTTATTGAACGCGGACTTATTGAAGAATGCGGCAGGCTGGACACACCGGGAAAACCGCTTATTTACAGGACAACTCCGGAATTTTTAAAAACCTTCGGCATATCTTCGCTGGACGAGCTTCCTGATATAAGCAATATTCCCATTCAGCTGACCTTCTATGATGTGTAAGAGGGGATTTTATTGATAATATTATTTGCGGTTATCTTAATTTTTCTATTGCTTCTGCTTTTCAGCGTCAAAATTGTTTATAATATAACTGTGAACAATTTCGATTTCTCTGCAAAGATTGCATTTAAGTTTCCTTTTGTAAAAGAGATGTCTTTGGACGAAAAAACGAAAAAAGAAAAAAAGCAACCTCCTGAAAAGAAAAAACAGGAGAAAAAGAAAGTAGAACTGAAAACATTAAATAAGCTTGGGGAACTTGACATCGGTGGAGCATTGACAGAGTCTTTAAGAATTATAACCAAACACTGCAAGGTTATAAGCGTTGACATTAAGGCAAAGGCTGCACTGCCCGACCCGATGGAAAACGGTATTGCTTTCGGCATTATAAGCGGTGTGCTTAATATTGTAACCTTCGTTCTAAAAGAAAATTGCAGGATTGAAAATGTAAATCTTGAAATTTTAAGTGATTTTAACAGCGGAGAGGGTTTAATTTTCGAAAGCCATGGAACATTAAGAGTAAGGCCGTTTGTTCTTGCAGCCGCTCTTTTATTTAACAGAAAACTTATTAAGAATGTTAAGGTTATTTTAAAAATTATAAAGGAGGAAAAGGAAAATGGTTGATAATTTAAATGAACTTGTAAAAAACGGTCTTGGCTCAATTAAGGGCATGGTTGACGTAAGCACTGTTGTCGGCGAAGCTATAGTTACTCCCGACGGGACAATGATAATACCAGTTACGCAGGTTTCCTGCGGATTCGGCGCAGGCGGAACAGACCTTGCAACAAGCAAGCTCAGTCCCTCCGGACAATATCCGTTCGGCGGCGGCAGCGGCGGCGGAGTAAAAGTGAAACCTGTTGCATTTTTGGTTGTGGCAGGTGAAAAAGTGAAGCTTATTCCTGTTTCACCCGAGGGAAACCACCCTATTGATAAACTTGTTGATATGCTTCCCGAAGCTTTTGAAAAGGTTAATAACTACTTTAAAAAGAAAAAGCAGGATAAATCCGAGTAATAAAAAAGAAAGGATTCCTCATATAATATCAGTAGAATTGTATGAGGAGATATAATAATGGTGAAAAAACTCACGGCATTACTTTTGCTGATGATTAGTCTACTGACGTCTTTTTCAGCGAGGGCGACATACGATATTACGCCGACCGCAAAGTCTGCTGTCATGATAGATGGGGAATCGGGAGCGTTGCTTTACGGTAAAAATCCCCACGAAAAGCTTGGAATGGCAAGCACAACAAAAATTATGACAGGAATTTTGGCAATTGAATATGGAAATCTAAATGATGTTTATACAGTTCCGTCAGCAGGAGAATGGGTTGAGGGGTCAAGTATATATTTAAATCCAAACGAGAAAATTACCCTTGAAACTCTTTTGTACGGACTTTTATTAAAGTCGGGTAATGATGCTGCTGTTGCTATTGCAAATCAAATTTCGGGAAGCGAAAAGGCATTTGTGAAGCTTATGAACGACAAGGCAGCAGAGCTTGGGCTTATAAATACCCATTTTGAAAATCCTCATGGACTTTATGCGGAAAATCATTATACAACGGCGTACGAGCTTGCAACACTTGCAGCCTATGCGATGAAAAATCCCATATTTGCGCAAATAGTAAACACATCTCAGTATAAAGAAAAGGCTCCTGAAGACAGGGACGGCAGAATAATCAATAATGCAAATAAGCTTATATCCATGTTCGCTGAGGCGGACGGCGTAAAACCGGGGTTTACCCCCGAAACGGGCAGAACGCTTGTCGGGTCTGCATCAAAAGACGGTGTCAGGGTGATTACTGTCACGCTAAATTGTCCTGATGACTGGACAGAGCATAAGGCAATGTTTGATTATGCGTTCAATAATTTTGAACGGAAAACAGTGCTGAAAAAAGGCGACAGTGTTGGCACATACAGAGTAAAGAACGGAAATTATAACGAAGTAGGCGTTGTTATTGACAGGGACATTTCGGTGCTTGTAAATAAAAATGTTGAGAATAAATATAAAATAGAAATGGAATCAGAACTTCTTACAGCCCCCGTAATGGAGGGGCAGGCGCTTGGAAATGCGAAAATTTGTTTTGAGGACGGGACTTTCTGCGAGGTAAAACTGGTTGCGCGCAGCGATGTTCCTGTCAGAGAAAAGAATTTTTTTAAGGTAATCGGACAACTGTTTCTTGCTTTATTTGGAATGGAATGATAAATAATGAACGAACTTATGAGACTGCAAAAATTTATTGCAGGGGCGGGAATATGCTCACGAAGGAAAGCGGAAGAGCTTATAAAAAAAGGCAAGGTCAAGGTTGACGGCGAGGTAGTAACCGAGCTGGGAACGAAAATTGACCCTGATACGCAATCGGTAGAGGTTGAGGGAAGGCTTGTTTGCGAAGCAGGCAAAAAATATTATATTATGCTTAATAAGCCTGCAGGATATGTTACAACAACTGCTGATGCTCATGCCGAAAAAACGGTTATGGATTTGGTAACAGACATAAAGGCGAGAATTTATCCTGTAGGAAGGCTTGACGCCGATACCGAAGGGCTCCTTCTTATGACAAATGACGGGGATTTTGCAAATGCCGTTATTCATCCGTCAAAAAAGCATGAAAAGGTCTATATTGCTGAGGTTAAGGGCTTGCCCATGCTTGAAACGCTTAGGATTTTAAAGCAGGGTGTTGATACGGGCGAGTATATTACAAAACCTGCAAGAGTTGAACTTTTAAAAGGCAACTCCAAGACCTCAACGCTTAAAATAGGCATAACCGAAGGTAAAAAAAGGCAGGTCAGAATAATGTGTGAAACGGTAGGTCACCCTGTTATCGCACTTAAACGCGTTGAAATCGGTCCGCTGTCACTCGGGAATTTGCCGAAGGGCAAGTGGAGGCACTTAAGAAAGGAAGAAATTGACAGAATATGTTCAAAATAACACCGGTAAGACCGGAGGATACAAGTAGGGCTATCGAATATTTAAAACCGGACAAAAACGGTATTATTTTAGCTTGTTATGAAAATAATGACATTACAGGCGCGGTCTGTTTTGATATTGACGGTGATGCTGCTTTTTTGGATAAGCTGAAAATTGACGAGCCTGTGATGGAGGAAATAATGCTGAAATCAGCAATGAATTTTCTTGACCTTCACGGAATTTATAATTTTTATCTTCCTGGCGAAAAAGACTTGTACAAGCTTTTAGGCTTTAAAAAGTCAGACAGGGACGACTATAAAATGTATATTAACCTGGAAGGATATTTTGAAATAGACAAATGCCACAATTAAAGGGGGAAATGACAATGGGTGAAACAATTTGGTATAATGACGAAAACGAGAGGAAAAGCAGAGTTGAAACTGTGATGTCTCAAATTTATGATGCCCTTAAAGAAAAGGGCTATGACCCGGTCAGCCAGATAGTAGGTTATATTCTTTCGGGTGACCCGACTTATATTACAAGCCACAAGGGCGCAAGGTCGCTTATCACGAAAGTTGATACGGACGAAATATTAGAGGAACTTGTAAAACACTATCTGACAAAATTCTAAATCGGGTGAAATAAATGACAGTAGATGAATATAAGAATCAAATAAAAGGGAAGAACGTGGCAGTTGTGGGAATCGGAGTAAGCAATCTGCCGCTGATAGACTTTTTGCTGTCCTGCGGCGCGAAGGTTACCGCCTGCGACAAAAAAGAGCGGGCGGAGCTGGCCGAGGATGCAGCCGGTTTAGAAAAAAAAGGCGTCAAATTAAAGCTTGGAGAAGATTATCTTAAAGACTTAAAATTTGATGTGATTTTCAAATCTCCCGGAATAAGACCGGACAAACCCGAGCTTGAAAAGGCGAGAGAGGACGGAGCGGTTGTAACAAGCGAGATGGAGCTTTTTTTTGAGCTTTGCCCCTGTGAAATAATTGCTGTTACGGGTAGTGACGGAAAAACCACC
>JBAYOS010000056.1:0-9658 GCA_041678125.1 Monoglobales bacterium | reverse complement strand
TTGGGAGCCTGCCTTATCTGCTTAAAGAGATTAATGTTCCCGTGTACGGTACAAGACTGACGCTTGGTCTTGTGGAATGTAAGCTCAAAGAGCATGGAATACTATCAACATCTGAACTTATTTGTGTCCATCAGGGTGATAAAATTAAGATAGGAAATTTCGGTATTGAATTTATTCATTCAAATCACAGCATTCCCGACGCGGTAATGCTTGCAATTTCCACGCCCGTCGGCACAGTTATTCACACAGGAGACTTTAAAATCGACCCTACACCAATCTCAGGCTCAATGATTGACCTGGGCAGGTTGGGCGAACTTGGAAAAAAAGGTGTATTGGCACTTTTATCGGACAGTACAAACGTTGAAAATCCAGGCTATACATTGTCCGAAAGCAAGGTCGGCGTTACATTTGACGAAATTTTTGCGAATCACAAAAACAGCAGAATTATTGTAGCGACCTTTGCATCTAATGTTCACAGAATTCAACAGCTTATCAACTCAACGGTAAAATACGGCAGAAAACTTGCCGTATCGGGACGCAGTATGGAAAATATTGTAGAGGTGGCTTCCCTGTTAGGTTATATTGACATACCTAAAGGAACACTCATTTCCATAGACGAAATTAAAAAATACCAGCCACATCAGCTGGTTATCTGCACAACGGGAAGTCAGGGAGAAGCGATGAGCGCCCTTACAAGAATGTCAACCTCTGACCATAAAAAGGTTGAAATTGTAAAAGGCGACCTTATTGTTATAAGCGCAAACCCAATCCCCGGAAACGAAACCTCGGTTTCAAAGGTTGTAGATGACCTCTTTAAAAGAGGCGCGGAAGTTTTTTATGAATCCTCCAATGCTATTCACGTATCAGGCCACGCTTGCCAGGAGGAGCTTAAAATTATTCTTGGAATTACAAAACCAAAATATTTTGTTCCCATGCACGGTGAATACCGTCATTTGATTCAGCACGCAAACTTAGGCGAGCAAATGGGCGTTAACCCTGACAATGTTTTTGTTATGGGAATCGGTCAGATGCTTGAGTTTTCCGCTGACGAGGCAAAGCTTGTAAGCACCGTTCCGTCAGGCAGAATTTTGGTTGACGGGCTGGGTGTCGGCGACGTCGGAAACATCGTTCTCCGCGACCGTCAGCATCTTGCGCAGGACGGACTTATTGTTATCGTGATTTCCGTTTCTCAGGAAAGCGGAACAATACTCGGTTCACCTGATGTTATTTCAAGAGGTTTTGTATATGTCCGCGAATCAGAGGAGCTTATGGACGAAATCCGCGAGGTTGTGGCAAAAGCATTCAGAGATGCAAAAGAAAGCGGTGTCCACGATTGGTCATCACTAAAGCTTAAGGTTAAGCAGTCGCTTTCATCCTACCTCTACTCCAAGACAAAGCGCAGTCCTATGCTTTTACCTATTATCGTGGAGGTTTAGCCATGGTTAGTACTAAAGAAGTAAAACAACAAGCTCTAAAGGCTTATAAATTTGACATCGGCAGAAATGCCGGTGTTGAATTTATTTCGTTTATAGTAAAATTTGCACTCTCATTTACGCTTGTAACCATTTATATAATTTGCCTTGCAAAGATGGGCTCGGGTGCGGTTTCTCCATTATTTACAACTGTTTTTACGGTTTTAGGCATATTATTATATTTATTTGCGGTTGCACCGATAAATTTGGGCAGAAACCTTTATTTTGCAAAGGTTGCAAATAAAACTCAGCCTGAAACTGACGAGATGTTTCATTTTTACAGCAATATGAAATTCGCGCTTTATGCATATTTCAGAATTGCACTTGAGATGGTGTTTTATACACTCCTTTTCACTGCGATTACAATAGTATATTTTAAGGTGTTCTGGGCCATGTCGGGCAACCTGTTTTCCTTTTTGAACTTCCTTATATGTGCGGCAATAATTGTTTTATATGCGCTTTCAATAATAATCATACGAATGAAGTATTCACTTCTTCCTGTGGTTTATCTGAAATTTGAGCCTGCAAAGGCAAGGATTTTTGTCGCGAAAACGCTAAGATGTTCCAAAGGCGTTAAATCCGACCTGTTTATGCTTTATCTGTCCTTTGCGGGATGGTATATATTAGGGATTATCTCCCTGGGAATAGGATTTTTCTGGATTAACCCCTATATACGCATAGCGGCAAAGATTTATTTAAACGAAAGCATACATTAAAAAAAGGCTATTTCACTTTTGTGAGATAGCCTTTTTAATTATTTAAACGAATTTTTTGCTTCAATTACGGCTTTTGCAAGCTGGTCTGCACAGGAGGTATTTTTAAATCCGCAGGTATTGCCCAGTAATTTTTCTTCAATTTCTTCTGCCGTCATACCCTCTACAAGGGTGGCAATCGCCTTGAGATTGCCGTTACAGCCTCCCAAAAAGGAAACATTTGAAACTACATTTCCATCAAAATCAAAATCGATTTGCATACTGCAAATGCCTTTAGTCTTATATGTATATCTCATATTATCACCCCTCTTCAATATGATCCATACCCTGACTTATAATTGTTCTGACATGTCCGTCGGCGAGAGAATAAAATACCGATTTCCCATCTCTCCTGCTTTTTACAAGCTTGCTCTTTTTAAGTATTTTAAGCTGATGCGAAATCGCAGACTGCGTCATGTTGAGTGCCTCTGCCAAATCGCAAACACAAACCTCGGTTTCAAAAAGCACAAAAAGGATTCGAATTCTTGTTGAATCACCGAATACCTTAAAAAGCTCCGCGAGGTCATAGAGCCTTTCCTCATTCGGAAGGCTGTCATTAACAATTTTCAATAGCTCGGAATGTATTTCCAACGATTCGCATTTTTCAATATTCATACTGTCACCCTACACCTTCAATGCTCTTATTGCATTTAATACTGCTATAACCATAACTCCTACGTCTGCAAAAATAGCAATCCACATATTCGCTATCCCGACTGCGCTCAGAAGCAGACATATAAGTTTAATTCCTATGGCAAAAACTATATTCTGATAAACTATAGAAATGCATTTTTTCGAGATTCTTATTGATTTTGCAATGACGGTAGGTTTATCCTCCATTAGAACAACGTCGGCTGCCTCCACTGCAGCGTCAGAGCCAAGCGCACCCATAGCTATTCCGACATCCGCCCTTGCAAGCACAGGCGCATCGTTAATTCCGTCACCCACAAACGCTACCTTTCCGCCTCCCGATGCTCGGGCGATTATTTTTTCGAGTTCATTAACCTTATCCTGCGGCAAAAGCTCGGCATAAACCTCGTCAACCCTGATTTTTTCTGCCACTTTTTCAGCGACTTGTATCAAATCCCCCGTGAGCATTACGGTTTTTGTTACACCGACTTTTTTAAGCAGTCTGACCGCCTCTGCCGCGTCAGGCTTAATCTCATCGGTAATAACTATGTGACCGGCGTATTCACCGTCAATCGCCACGTGAACTATTGTTCCTGTATCATGGCAGTCTTTATATCCAATATTCATTTTCTGCATAAGCTTTGAGTTTCCCGCAAGTACGTTTTTGCCGTCAACCTCCGCGGAAATTCCAAGCCCGCTTATTTCTCTGACATTTTGCACCCTAATCTCATCTATTTCCGAACTGCAGGCTTTTTTCAGGCTTGCCGCTATCGGATGATGCGAAAAACACTCTGCGTGAGCGGCATATTCCAGAAGCTTTTGCTCGTCAATCACATTATGATGCACCGCATCAACCTTAAAAACACCCTTTGTCATTGTTCCCGTTTTATCAAAAACCACCTGTTTTACGCCCGCAAGAGTTTCAATATAGTTCGAACCCTTTATCAAAACTCCTGCCCTGCCCGCACCACCTATACCCGCAAAAAAAGTAAGCGGAATACTCATTACAAGCGCACAGGGACAGCTTACGACAAGGAATGTCAGCGCTCTGTATATCCAAACGGAAAACTGCGGCTCATTGCCCGATATTAAAAGAAAAACGGGCGGCGCTATTGCTACCGCAAGAGCGGCTATACAAACTGCGGGAGTGTAAACTCTCGCAAATTTTGAAATAAAGTTTTCCGACTTTGATTTTCTTTCTCCCGCATTTTCAACAAGCTCCATAATTTTCGCCGCCGTTGACTGGGAAAATTCCTTTGATGTTTTTACTTTAACAACGCCCGAAAGATTTATGAATCCGCTTGAAACTTCATCACCCTCAGAAGCGTCACGAGGTACACTCTCGCCCGTAAGCGCCGACGTGTTAAAGGAAGCTGCCCCCTCTGAAATTACTCCGTCAATAGGGACCTTTTCGCCCGGAAGAACAACAATTATACTGCCTGTTTCAACCTCATCGGGCTGGACTTTTATAAGCTCGCCCGACTCATTTTCCATATTTGCATAGTCAGGGCGAATATCCATCAGTTCGCTGACAGCTCTGCGGCTTTTACCAACCGCATAGCTTTGGAAAAGCTCTCCCGTCTGGTAAAAAATCATAACGGCCGCCGCCTCGGTATATTCACCGAGCACTATTGCACCAACCGTTGCTATCGCCATGAGAAAATTTTCATCAAACGCCCGCCTGTTGATAATTCCTCTAAAGCCTTTTTTCAATACATCATGACCTACTATCAGATATGCCGCTGCAAAAAGACCTGTTTCCAGCCATTTCACAGGACCGATTATGACATTTAAAATTATTATTACTATGGAAAGAACTATACAGGTAAGCATCTTTTTTTGTTTTTTGTTCATTGACTTTCTCCCGATTAAATGTAGATTTCGCAGTCGCTTTCTATCTTTTTGCAGTTTTTTATAACCTCTGCCATAACTGCATTTATGTCTGCGTCATCTTCAAAATCTATATTAAGCTTACCTGCCATAAAGTTTATTATCGCACTTTTTACGCCTTTTGTTTTATTCACTGCCTGCTCCATATTATTTGCACAGCCGGCACAATCAACCTCAATTTTATAGCTTTTCTTCATTTTTTTCGACCTCCTAATATCAACATATGAACACTTGTTCATATGTTGATATTATACTATGCAGATTTTTAAATGTCAATACATTCCGACAAAGAAATATCAATTATATCGTCAAAATTTATTTTTGTTTTGACTATGGTTAATCTTCTGAAAATAAAGTCAAGCTGTGTTACTACCCCTTCAGCAACAATATATTCTCACTCGTGGAAGTAGGTAACCTTCAGCACCATCCCCTTTTTCACCTGCATAATCTTGTCTGAAAGAACCTGCATCTCGTCCTCGGAAAGCTCCTTTTTCGCGGTTACAATTCTTTCCTTTTCTTTTATCAATTTGTGAAACCCATTAAGTGCCGAAAAGGGCATAAACTGTCTTGCTCTGTCACTCACCGTTATGACCTCCTATATGCCTGTTGCGGATGGGTGTTGTTGCCTTTTTCTCAAGATTCATACCCTTAAGCACAGCATTTTTACCATATTTTTTCTTTATGTCTATAATTGCCTGCTGTTTTTTCCTTTCCTTTTCCTCCGCTTTATAATCCGTGAAAAAGTCAAGATTTACATACTCGCTTTTACTTAAATTATTAAGTCCTACGGTAAGCCTTCTTATAAGCTTTGTTCTGTCTGTTTTCTCCTTAAAAAGACGGACAAATTCTTCAGTCAGCTTTGTCGTTGAATCAGTAAAATTATCAAGCTTTCGCGTTCCGCCGCTGCCTTTATCCTCTCTGCCCGAATAGCCGACAGCGAGCGATATAGAATTTGTCATAAGTCCTCTGTCAACCATTTCAAGAACGATTAGGTCTATCATTTCTTTAAGAGCCAAAAGGGCACTGTCAAAATCATAATTTTCAAACAAAATCTGGCTGTTTGTCATTGACGTGGTTTCAGGCGTATAGCTTTTGATTTCATCTATTGTGCAAGGCTCAATCCCTTTTGAATGGTCAATCAGAAACTCCGCATTGACACCGAATTCCTTATATAGCTTTTTCTCGTCTGCGTGTGCAACCCCGTATAAATCGTAAATACCATGCTTCTCAAGGCGTTTTGCAATCCCCCTGCCAATATTCCAAATATCGGTTATCGGTCTATGGTGCCAAACGGTTTTTTCAAAACTTTCCCTGTCCAGAAAACCTATTCTGTCCTTCGACTGTTTAGCCATCACATCAAGTGCAACCTTCGCCAAAAACAGATTTGTTCCTATTCCCGCACTTGAAGCAATTCCTGTTTCGAGATAAACCGCATCCATCAGCATTTTTGCTAACTCTCTCGGGGTTTTATTATACAAATCAAGATATGTCGTCACATCAAAAAAACATTCGTCAATTGAATAAACGTAAATATCCTCTTTACTTATATATTTAAGATAAACGGAGTAAATGTGTGCAGAATAATCCATATAATATTTCATCCTCGGTTTTGCAATTATATATTCAATCCTGTCGGGAATTTCAAATAATCTGCACCGGTTTTTTACACCGAGATTTTTCATAGCAGGCGTAATCGCAAGGCAAATTGCCCCTCTGCCTCTTGTGGCGTCAGCCACCACAAGATTGGTTTTGAATGGATTAAGCCCGCGCTCCACAGCTTCAACAGAAGCATAAAAGCTTTTTAAATCTATACATATATATGTTCTGTTTTCCACCTCTTATGCCTCCTATATCGAACATCTGTTCTTTTATTATATACCCTATTCCCCCTTTTGTCAACTGAAAAAATATAAAAAATCCCCGTCCGAATCGGACGGGGATTATGTGGTTTTTGTTTAAATTATTTCGCAGATTTGATTGCAGCCTGAGCAGCAGCAAGTCTTGCTATTGGCACACGGAAGGGTGAGCAGGATACATAGTCAAGACCGATTTTGTGACAGAATTCAACTGACACAGGGTCACCGCCATGTTCGCCGCAGATACCGAAATGCATCGTGGGACGAACTTTCTTACCAAGTTCAATCGCCATTTCCATAAGCTTACCAACGCCTACCTGGTCAAGTTTCGCAAACGGGTCGCTTTCAAAGATTTTAGCATCATAGTAAGCATCGAGGAATTTACCCGCATCGTCACGTGAGAAGCCGTAGGTCATCTGTGTAAGGTCGTTAGTACCGAAGCAGAAGAAATCAGCTTCTTTAGCGATTTCGTCAGCTGTGATACAAGCTCTGGGGATTTCGATCATTGTGCCGACTTCATATTTGATGTCGCTGCCTGCAGCTGCAATTTCAGCGTCAGCAGTTGCAACAACAATGTCCTTAACATATTTTAATTCTTTAAGTTCACCTGTAAGAGGGATCATGATTTCAGGAACGATGTTCCAGTCAGGATGAGCTTTTTTAACATTGATTGCTGCAAGGATAACAGCTTTTGTCTGCATTTTTGCAATTTCAGGATATGTTACTGCAAGACGGCAGCCACGGTGACCCATCATTGGGTTGAACTCGTGGAGGGAATCAATAATAGCTTTAATTGTTTCAACAGATTTACCCTGAGCTTTAGCAAGTGCTTCAATATCAGCTTCTTCTGTCGGAACGAATTCGTGAAGCGGAGGATCGAGGAATCTGATTGTAACAGGATTTCCTTCGAGAGCTTCATAAAGTTCTTCAAAGTCGCTCTGCTGATAAGGAAGAATCTTATCAAGAGCAGCTTCTCTTTCTTCAACGGTGTCTGCACAAATCATTTCACGGAAAGCAGCAATTCTGTCAGCCTCAAAGAACATATGCTCTGTACGGCAAAGACCGATACCTTCAGCACCAAGCTCAACTGCTTTTTTCGCATCAGCAGGTGTATCTGCATTTGTTCTTACTTTAAGTGTTCTATACTCGTCAGCCCACTCCATAAGTCTGCCGAATTCACCGGCAATTTCAGCGTCAACAGTAGGAATAATACCGTCATAAATGTAACCTGTAGAACCATCGATGGAGATGAAATCACCTTCAACAAAGGTTTTACCTCCAAGTGTGAACTTTTTATTTGCTTCGTCCATAACGATATCGCCGCAGCCCGATACACAGCAAGTACCCATACCGCGAGCAACAACGGCTGCGTGAGATGTCATACCGCCACGAACTGTGAGGATACCCTGAGAAACCTTCATACCTGTAATATCTTCAGGTGAAGTTTCGAGTCTGACGAGGATAACTTTTTCGCCTCTTGCATTCCACTTTTCAGCATCTTCAGCAGTAAATACTATTTTACCGCAAGCAGCACCGGGAGAAGCACCAAGACCTCTGCCTGCCGGTGTAGCAGCTTTAATAGCTTTATCATCAAACTGAGGATGAAGAAGTGTATCGAGGTTTCTGGGGTCAATCATAGAAACTGCTTTTTTCTTGTCAATCATATTTTCATCAACAAGGTCGCAAGCTATTTTAAGAGCAGCTTTAGCTGTTCTCTTACCGTTTCTTGTCTGGAGCATATAGAGTTTTCTGTTTTCAATGGTGAACTCCATATCCTGCATATCTCTGTAGTGATCTTCAAGGATTGCACAAACCTTGTTGAATTCTTCGAAAGCTTCAGGGAACTTGTCCGCCATCTGAGCGATAGGCATCGGAGTACGAACGCCTGCAACAACGTCTTCGCCCTGTGCGTTTACAAGGAATTCACCCATAAGACCTTTTTCGCCTGTAGCAGGGTCACGGGTAAATGCAACACCTGTACCACAGTCGTCGCCCATGTTACCAAAAGCCATCATCTGTACGTTAACGGCAGTACCCCAAGAATAAGGGATGTCGTTGTCACGACGGTAAACGTTTGCTCTGGGGTTGTCCCATGAACGGAAAACCGCTTCAATAGCACCCATAAGCTGTTCTTTCGGGTCTGAAGGGAAATCTGTGCCGATTTTGGATTTATATTCAGCTTTGAACTGACCTGCAAGTTCTTTTAAGTCTTCAGCAGTAAGGTCAACGTCCTCTGTTACACCTTTTTCTTCTTTCATTTTATCGATAAGCTCTTCAAAGTATTTCTTCCCAACTTCCATAACTACGTCGGAATACATCTGGATAAATCTTCTGTAGCAGTCCCAAGCCCATCTTGCGTTGCCTGTTTTAGCTGCCATCGTCTCAACAACATCTTCGTTAAGACCGAGGTTAAGAATAGTATCCATCATACCGGGCATGGATGCTCTTGCGCCCGAACGGACAGAAACGAGAAGCGGATTTTCTTTGTCGCCGAATTTTTTACCGCAAATAGCTTCCATCTTAACGATGTTTTCCATAATTTCAGCCTGGATAGCATCACTGATTTTACGGCCATCTTCATAATACTGTGTACAAGCCTCAGTTGTTACTGTGAAGCCCTGAGGAACAGGAAGACCGATTTTGGTCATTTCAGCAAGGTTAGCGCCCTTACCGCCGAGAAGTTCGCGCATAGAAGCGTCGCCTTCACTAAAGAGATAAACAAATTTTTTACTCATTTTATCCTCCTAGAAATATTTAGTTTGCCTATTGGCATTTTTTAACTTTAGATATCACCTATCTATTATATCAGAAAATTTACCATTTTTCTATATAACAACTTACTAAAATAATAGGCAAAAAATCGTCATTTTATTGACAATTTATATATATTTGCATTTTTGTTTGTATATAATTTTCAATATATTGGTAAATTTTTTATCTTTTTTCCTATTATTTTTGTGCAAAACATACAAAAGAATCGTGCCCCCTTTATTTTTCGCACGATTTATAGTACAATATTTAATATGTAACGATTGGAATGCCGGTCATACCAATTATT
>JBAYOS010000055.1:0-9668 GCA_041678125.1 Monoglobales bacterium | reverse complement strand
TTGCTGAAATATTTGTTAACGATGCTTTCGGAACTGCTCACAGAGCACACGCATCAACTGCCGGCGTTGCAGATTATCTGCCCGCTGTTTCAGGTTATCTCATTCAAAAGGAAATTGAATTCCTCGGCGGCGCTGTAACTAATCCGAAAAGACCTTTCCTCGCTATCTTGGGCGGAGCTAAGGTTAAGGATAAAATCGGCGTTATCAACTCCCTTCTTGACAAGGTTGACATCCTCATTATCGGCGGCGGTATGGCTTATACATTCTTAAAAGCTCTCGGTAATAACATAGGCGATTCTCTTTGCGACGAAGAAAGACTTGACTACTGCAGAGATATTATGGCAAAGGCTAAAGAAAAAGGCGTTAAACTCCTTCTTCCCGTTGATAACGTAATTGCCGACAAATATGACAATGACGCCAACAGAGATACAATTTCCAACGATAATATTCCTAATGGCTGGATGGGTCTTGACATTGGACCCGAATCTATAAAAATCTTTAATGAAGCTATAAAAGAAGCAAAAACCATCGTTTGGAACGGACCTATGGGCGTATTTGAAATGTCCAATTTTGCTGCAGGCACAACTGCAGTTGCAAAAGCTGTAAGCGAAGCTGATGCAATCACAATCATCGGCGGCGGCGACTCTGCTGCAGCGGTTGAAATTCTCGGCTATGCTGATAAAATGAGCCATATTTCAACAGGCGGCGGCGCAAGCCTTGAATTCCTTGAAGGACTTGAGCTTCCGGGTATTGCATGCCTCCAGGATAAATAATCGAAAGGACATTTTAAATAATGAAAACAAACGTTATCGCAGGTAACTGGAAGATGAATAAGCTGCCTTCCGAAACCTATGATTTTATAAAAGAAATTGAAACCGCAACAAAAGGCGCAACCTGCACAGTTGTCTGCTGCACTCCTTACGTTTGCCTTTCTGAAGCAGTAAAGGCTGCCGAAGGCACACATGTGAAAATCGGTGCGGAAAACCTTCATTTTGAGGACAGCGGCGCATACACAGGCGAAGTCAGCGCCGATATGCTTAAAGATTTAGGCGTTGAATATGTAATCATCGGCCATTCAGAAAGAAGACAGTATTTTGCAGAAACAGATGAAACTGTTAACCTTAAAACAAAAAAGGCACTTGAAAAAGGGCTTATCCCCATCGTTTGTGTCGGCGAAAGCCTTGAAGAAAGAGAAGCCGGCATTACAATGGATCTTATTTCAATACAGATTAAAAAAGCCTTTGCGGGCATCAGCGCCGACGATGCTAAAAAAGTTATTATCGCATACGAACCCATCTGGGCTATCGGTACAGGCAAAACCGCCACCTCCGATCAGGCTCAGGAGGTTTGCAAAGGTATCAGGGATATTTTAGGTCAGCTATACTGTCCAAGCTGCGCACAGGAGTTTATAATTCAGTACGGCGGCAGCATGAACGATTCTAACGCCGCTGAACTTCTTGCGAAATCCGATATAGACGGCGGTCTTATCGGTGGTGCTTCGCTGATAGCAGAAAAATTTGCTCCGATAGTAGAAGCCGCTAATAACTAAACTTACTTATGGGGGCGACTTGTCGCCCTTTTTATTTTGAAAGGAAGAATATGATGAAAAAACCTTTATGCTTAATGATTCTTGACGGATACGGAATTGCTCCGCCGGGAGAAAGTAATGCTATTTTCAGAGCAGTTACTCCAAATATGGATAACTATATGAAAACATATCCCAACACACTTTTAAGCGCAAGCGGCATGGATGTCGGTCTCCCCGAAGGCCAGATGGGCAACTCTGAGGTCGGACATACAAATATCGGCGCGGGAAGAATTGTTTATCAGGAACTTACAAGGATTACAAAATCAATATCCGACGGCGATTTTTTTGAAAATGCAGTTTTAAAGTCTGCAGTTGAATCCTGCGTAAAAAACGGGACAAAGCTTCATCTCGCGGGACTTTTGTCAGACGGTGGTGTTCACAGTCATAATACACATCTTTATGCCCTGCTGCAGCTGGCTAAAAATCTTGGGCAAAAAGAGGTTTATGTTCACTGCCTTTTAGACGGCCGTGACGTTCCCCCAAACTCGGGCGGAATATATGTAAAACAGCTTGAAGAAAAAATTTCCGAAATGGGTGTTGGTAAAATTGCAACCGTTATGGGCAGATATTACGCAATGGACCGTGACCAGCGTTGGGACAGGGTTCAGCTTGCATATAACGCTATCGCTCTCGGCAAGGGTGAGGAAAAGGAATCTGCGCTCGAAGCGGTTTTGGATTCTTATGAAAAAGAAATTTACGACGAATTCGTTGTTCCGACCGTTACCTGCAAAAATGCAACTGTTGAAGATGGCGACAGCATAATTTTCTTCAATTTCCGTCCCGACAGAGCGAGAGAAATCACAAGATGCTTTGTTGACTCCGATTTTGACGGTTTTGCCCGTGAAAAGGTAAGCAAAGTAAACTATGTTTGCATGACTCAGTATGATGCAACAATGCCTAATGTTGAGGTAGCCTTCAAGCCCGAAAATCTTACAAACACCTTTGGTGAGGTTATAAGCAATAACGGTCTTTCCCAGCTCAGAATCGCTGAAACCGAAAAGTATGCTCACGTTACCCTCTTCTTCAACGGCGGAGATGAAAAGGTTTGCGACCGTGAGGACCGTGCGCTTATCCCCTCCCCCAAAGTTGCAACTTATGATTTAAAACCAGAAATGAGCGCTTATGAGGTTACCGAAGAAGCTATAAAACGAATTGATTCCGACCTCTATGATGTAATTATTTTAAACTTTGCAAACTGCGATATGGTAGGTCATACAGGCTTTATGGAAGCTGCTGTTAAAGCAGTTGAAACGGTTGACGAGTGTGTGGGTAAAATTGTGGAAAAAATTAAATCTTTAGGCGGCATTGTTCTGATTACTGCCGACCATGGCAATGCAGACTGTATGATTGACGAGGACGGCGGGCCTTTTACCGCTCACACAACTAACAAAGTTCCATTCATCATGATTGGCAAGGACGCTCCTCTCCATGAAGGTAGACTTGCCGATATTGCTCCGACAATGCTCGAGATTTTAAACATTGAAAAACCTTCGGAAATGACCGGAAACAGTCTTATTGGTTAAAAATCAATTATTTGGGAATACTCATCATGCAGACTAAATGCGAAAGGGGTATAAAAATGAACAGATACATTAAAATCACAGGCGTACATGCTCGCGAAATCATTGATTCGCGCGGTTATCCTACTATTGAGGTTGATGTTTGCACAGAAACCGGCGCTATCGGCAGAGCCTCTGTCCCGTCAGGTGCTTCAACAGGTCAGTATGAAGCTTACGAGCTCCGTGACGGTGACGACAGATTTGACGGCAAGGGTGTTCAAACGGCTGTAAACAACGTCAACAAAATAATAGCGGAAAAAATTCTCGGGATGAATGTCTTGGACCAATGCCTGATTGACAGGGCTATGATTTCTCTTGACAAAACTCCCAATAAATCAAAGTTTGGTGCAAATGCTATCCTGGGCGTATCTCTTGCCTGCGCAAGAGCTGCGGCATTGTCATTGGGTACATCTCTTTACAATTATATCGGCGGAGTAAATGCAAGACTTTTGCCGATGCCTATGATGAACGTTTTAAACGGCGGCAAGCACGCAGATAATAACCTAAGCGTTCAGGAATTTATGATTATGCCGGTAGGTGCATTATCTTTTGCCGAATGTATGCGTATGAGTTGTGAGGTTTTCTATAAACTTAAATCCGTGCTTAAAAAAGGTGGATATTCAACTGCAGTCGGTGACGAAGGCGGATTTGCCCCCAATTTAAAATCGGACGAGGAAGCTATCGAGCTTATTCTGCAGGCAGTAACCGAGGCAGGATATACTCCCGAAATAGACTTTAAGATTGCTCTTGACGTGGCTTCGACCGAAATGTATGAGGAAGCACTGAAGGCAGGAAAACAGGGTTATTTATTCTGGAAAAGCGGTGAGTTTAAAACTGCCGAGGAAATGGTTGAATACCTTTCTTCTCTGGTGGATAAATATCCCATATATTCAATCGAGGACGGGCTTGCTGAGGAAGATTTTGACGGCTGGAAGCTATTAACCAAAAAGCTGGGTGGAAAATGTCAGCTTGTCGGTGATGATTTGTTTGTTACAAATACCGCCCGTTTGAGAACGGGAATTGAAATGGGCTGTGCTAACGCAATTCTTGTAAAGGTAAATCAAATCGGCACGCTCACCGAAACTCTTGAGGCTGTCGATGTTGCTCACCGTCACGGATATAATGCAATTATTTCACACCGGAGTGGTGAAACCGAGGATACAACAATTGCCGACCTGGCAGTTGCCTTGGGTGCAGGACAAATCAAAACAGGCGCTCCTTCACGAAGTGAAAGAACTGCAAAATACAACAGGCTTTTAAGAATTGAAGAAGAGCTTGGCGAAAAGGCACATATTCACAAATTATTATAATAAAAAACCTGCCGTCAAGGCAGGTTTTTTATTTGACAAAATAAGGCATTAGCTATATAATGTTTTTTATAAATTAATTGGAGGATTTTTTTATGTGGGAAGAATTTAAAACCAAAGAATTTACATTTGCAGAACGCAAAGCAATTATTATTTATCCGACCGGCGAGCCAAACGGAAAAATGCTATTAAAAACAGAGTATCTGACCGCATTCCCTGAATTTGACTATGAAATGCTAAGACGCGGATATTACCTGATACATATTTTTCATCGCTCCCGTTGGGCTCCTGATACCGAAACAGAAATTATGGCTGATTTTGTAAAGCATTGTGCAAAAGAGCTTAACGCATCTACCAGATGTATTTTGGAAGGAATGAGCTGTGGCGGTCTGCAGGCAGCAAAGCTTGCCGAGCTGCACCCCGAGCTTGTGGCTGTATTATACCTTGACGCGCCCGTTTTGAATATATTAAGTATGGCAGGCTTCGGCGAAGCAAAATATGGGGATAATTATGATTTCTTCTGGCGCGAAATTGTTGATGCTTACGGCGTAAATAAATCTTCAATAGTAAACTTCAGAAAAAGCCCGATTGACAATATGAAACCGCTTATTGAAAATGACATTCCGGTTTTTATGGTGTATGGAACGGCTGATAATATTGTTGTTTATCAGGAAAACGGTAAAGTCCTTGAAGATTACTATAAAGAGCATGGCGGTACCATTAAGGTTATCGCAAAATCCATGACAGCACACCATCCCCACGGACTTGAGGACTTAACACCGCTTATTGAATTTATTGAAAAATATTATAAATAGTATTAAAAAATCCCCTTAAAAGGGGATTTTTTAATACCTAATTTCAAGTCTGTAAATAGGCAATCCCTGTTCGGAAAAGAGCTTTTCATACTCGGTCATGATGTTGCCTACATAGTTTGAGTTATGTAAATCGAGTGAAATATTACTCATTTTAAGACCTAAATCGGCACACTCATTGAGCGAAAACTCAAAGAGCTTTCTGTTATCTGTTTTAAAAAACACCTCACCGTTATTATCGCAAAGAAGTCTTTTATATGTTTCAAGATAATTCCTGTGGGTAAGCCTTCTTTTTGCGTGACCTGACTTATGCCACGGGTCGCAGAAATTTATGTAGATACGGGAAATTTCGCCCGGTGAAACTATATCCTCAATAAACGTTGCATCTCCGAAAATAAATTTCACGTTTTTTATACCCATCGACTTTGCCTTTTCCATTGCAAGAACAAGAACGTCCCCGTTTTTTTCTATCGCAAGGTAGTTTATATCGGGATTTTGCTCGGCAAGTGTTGTAACAAATCCGCCTTTACCGCATCCGATTTCCATATGTATCGGGTTTTCGTTTCCGAAAACCTTTTTCATTTCACCTTTCGGAAAAGGTTGTTGCAGCATAATATCTGCGCATTTTTCCATTCTTTCCTCACGGTGTTTTTTTCTTCTCATTCGCATAGTATTTTCCCTTTCAGTATGAAATCCGCCCTTCAAAAATACGGCTGATTGTATTTATAATAGGTTTTTCTTCGTTAATATCTTTAAAAATTATTTTTTTAGGCATAGCCGCCATAAGATTGCTGATTAAAAGGTCCTCACTTGTGAGACCGATAGGAGAAATCTCCTCCGCAAATTCTTCATCAAAGCTTAACGAAATCTGCTCTCCCGAAGAATCTGTCAGCTTATACTCGCCCATACTTTCGGTTAAAACCACCATATCGGTAACAGGCGCTTGAATTTCGGCAAAATATTTCATAAGTCCGATAAACTCATCGTATGATTTTTTGACCGAAAGCTCATCAATGAAAAATTCTGCCGCGAACTTCAGTTCTTCCTTATATTCCGAAAGTCTGAACGCCACAAGCCCGTCAACATTTATATGTCCCGACGACAGCTGGAGCATAATCTCTTTTCTTAAAATCTTCAGTCTTTTTTCTTTTAATTCATCAGCCGTCGCAATAGTACTGACCACTTGCTCAACGTCAGATGGTAAAAGCTCGAATTCTTTTATATATCCTAATAATAGTCCTTTTTCAAATTTATTTATTATATATTCAGCAAGAACCTCCCCAATAATTTTCTTTACTTTAGCGTTTTCTGCCGAAATCACAATGTAATTTTCCAATATGCATAGTGCGTCTTGCTTACTCTCCCTTATCGACTCGGAAATCAGCTTGAATAATTGTGCGATATCTTCCCTGCAATCAACAACAATTTTCAAATGGTTCACTCCTTTTCTATTATAGGAATAATCGAACCTACATCAACAAGGCTTCCCCCGCAAAGGCTGATCGGCCCAACTCCCCTATCTAAGCAAAATTTAAGTATTCTTTCATAATCTCTGTGAGTAGTAATATCTCCCGCAAATGCAAGGATTTTTTCGGAAAGCTTTCCCGAAGCACCTCCTATAAATCCGTACTGCAGTCCGTCTAACACCACATCTCCCGCAGAAATTACAAGCACATCAATATTATGCCTTTCAAGAGAGTTTGCTATACCTTTGTCTTCTGTAATAACTGAATTTTCGTTTACGATGCACAGGGAGCACTTTGAATACCCCTGCGACACCTGAATTTTTTCTTCTTTAAGAACTGATAAAGCAGTTTTATCGGTATATTTAAAATTGTGAATAACATACCTGCCTGTGTTCGCTGCATTATATACCGCATCGTCGGGGTATGAAGATTGTCCCGAGCTTTCGCCTACAAGAAGTTTTGCCCCCGTCAAAACATTTCTATAGTGCTGATAAACAAGAGGTGAAACTACAAAAACGTTATCTCCGATATGCAGAATTTGCGTGTCAATATGGCAGTTGACCGCTTTGACTGCATAATCTATTTTACCGCCCAATATAACTCCTATTCCAAGCTTTTTAAGACCACTTATTACTGTTTCCGGCGCATCTGCCGCAACAAGTACAGCTGAGGCGAAGACAGGATTATTTGGTATTTTTACATATTTCATTTTTCTTCCCTCTTGAAAAAAATTGTAATTTGTTATATACTTATTTATAACAAAGATATTGGAGGAAACTATGAAGCAACGAACAAAAAAAATCATAGCAGGTCTGCTTGCAGTACTAATAACAGGCGGTATTCTTTTCGGGTCAATTTCGCTTATGATAAATAATTATATGAATTAATCACATTTTGCCGGAATATGAGTATATTATAATAAGGTGGTGTACTTATGCTCCGAAGAAAAACAAAAATCAAATGGATAATTGCAATAATTTTAGTTATGGCATTATCCATTTTCTTTAAATCTCGCTTTTTTATTGTTGCAAACGAAATTGCGCGCGCTCAGGCTACACGAGGGGCAACCAATACTATAAACAAAATTGCAAATCAATATCTGAGCGAAAACAGTAAACTGTATGAGGGTATTCTCGTTAAGGATAAGTCTCCTGAGGGAAATATTTCAGCTATAAACACGGATATTGAAAAAATAAACAGGCTTCAAACTGAAATGTCAGCCGCAATTTTGCACGGTCTTTCGGCTTCTGAAGGTATTACAGTCAAAATCCCCTTGGGTAACATTATCGGTCTGCCTATCCTCTTAAATATTGGACCGAAAATATCCTATAAAATAGCACCCGTTTCAAATGTACGCGTAAAATTTGAGGATTCATTTAAATCGGCAGGTATTAACCAAACACAATTTTCCGTTAATCTTATCATTGAAACGGATATGCTTTATACCCTGTCAGCATATCAGAGCAAAGTCAGTATTACAAACACAATTCCCGTTGTTCAGCTTGTCCTTGTGGGCAATATCCCGAACAACTACGCGAATTTCCAGCTTAAATAATTTCCTCGATATGCCTTGTAACATGGCAGCTTATAGTTACGGCAACAGGCAGTCCCGCTATATGCGTCGGGAAGGTTTCAATATTCACGCCCAGCGCCGTAGTTTTCCCGCCCAGTCCTTGTGGTCCTACGCCGGTAAGATTTATTTTTTCAAGCAGCAGTCTTTCCATACCTGCATAATATTCATCTTCATTTGATGAATCCACAGGCCGTGAAAGCGCCTTCTTTGAAAGCAGCGCCGCTTTTTCCATACTCCCGCCGATTCCGACGCCTACCACTATCGGCGGACATGGATTTGAGCCGCCGAGGCAAACTGTTTCAACAACAAAATCGATAACTCCCTCTGCACCGTCAGAGGGTTTTAACATTTTAAGACGGCTCATATTTTCACTGCCAAACCCTTTTGGCATGAAAGTTATCTTAATTTTATCGCCCTCTACTATATCGTAATGTATAATCGCAGGCGTGTTATCTCCGGTATTACCCCTTCTTATAGGGTCTTTTACAACAGACTTTCTGAGGTAACCCTCCCCATACCCTTTTTTAACGCCAAGATTTATAGCCTCGGTCAGATTTCCTTTCACATGGACATCTTGTCCGACTTCAACAAATAAGATTGCCATGCCCGTATCCTGACAAATGGGCATCTGCTTATTTTTCGCAATCTCTGCATTCTCAATAATGGAATTTAATATATTGCATGCTATTTCATTGGTTTCATTTTCCGCACCTTTATTTATTGCATTTAATATATCGCTGTTTAAGTTGCAGTTTGCGTCAACGCACATTTTCGCCACTCTGTCAGTTATAATGCTGCTGTTTATTTCTCTCAAGCTGAATCAACCTTTCAAATTCTTCTTTTCCTTTAATTTTACCTAAAAACATATAGGTTTGTCAATAAAATATGATAAAATTATAAAAAAGGGGTTGATTTTAATTATTCAGTATGATATAATATCCTATGTTGCTTAGAATTGCGCTGTTAGCTCAGCTGGATAGAGTGTTTGGCTACGAACCAAAAGGTCAGGGGTTCGAATCCCTTACAGCGCGCCACAAAAAAACAATCATTCGCCTTTGCGGATGGTTGTTTTTTTGTCAATGGAGTTATATTTTTTATCAATATAGCTATATACTTTTGTGAATTTTTGTGCTATACTTTTAAAAAAAGGAGGCTGATTATTATGCCGAAAACACCAATTAAGCCTATGGAAAAAAGATGGAAAATTGTTTGTCCTTCTTATCAGGATGCAGTAAAATATGCCACATCAATAGTATATGAATCGGTGAGTGTTGATACACACTATGTTCCCGAAATTGCGTTCGGCCTGTCGGATTCTGACTGCAACCTTATTATAGTCGGCACGAAAGATGATGCGCTGATA
>JBAYOS010000054.1:0-9756 GCA_041678125.1 Monoglobales bacterium | reverse complement strand
GAATTGGCAAATTTTGTTGTGGCCGCCCACTCATCGGCAAACAAAAAGAGTGCCGCACTTCCTGCCAAACCGATTGACAGGAAAATGGCGTATGCAACATGAAAAATCCTTTTTGTTTCTTTAAGGCTTCCTTTTGTCATACTTTCGGAAACCATTTTTGAAACTGCAACGGGAAGTCCTGCCGTTGCTATTACAAAAAGCCCTGCATAGATGTTATACGCCGCATTAAAATACCCCATACCCTCATCGCCGATAAGGTGCTGCAGCGGTATTTTAAAGAGTGCGCCGATTATTTTAACCGTAAGATTTGCTATTAGAAGTATAGCCGAGCCTTTTACAACCGACTGACCTAATGTTTTATCTGCCATTACTTTCCTCCGATATGTATAAATATGTATATTTACATATTATATCACGTATTTTTTGATTTTAAAAGACTTTTTAATAAAAATTTTCCTGCAATGTTAAAATATATGCGGAAAATACTAAATATATTTTGAGTATAAAAAAGCATCAGGCACATCGCGTTAAAGCGGTGCGCCTGATTTTATGTGTTCATTATACGTTTTTATAATTCTTTCATGCAAGGTTTCTCTCATTTCAACGCTGACGGGATGGGCTATATCCTTAAATTCCCCTTCGGGAGTTTTTCTGCTGGGCATAGCAATAAACAGTTTGCCTTTTGCTTCGATAACCTTTATGTCATGCACAACAAACTCATCGTCAAATGTAACGGATACTACCGCTCTCATCTTCCCCTCTTTGCTCGTTTTTCTGATTTTAACATCTGTAATATTAATTTTAATCACCACCTAAGATATATCTTACTCAGGCTGGTTTTATTTATACAAAAAATATGTATACAAGTGTTAAAATTGTTATAAGATCCGGGTGTTCATCTGTAACAAGAATAAATATTAAAGCAATTAAAATTAAATCGTCAATGCAAAAATTTGAAAAAAGATTTCCCGCTAATCCCGATAGTCCCGTAAGATTATTTGATTCTTTCTTTACGGGAGGATCGGGCGCCGGAGCTAATTCATAGCGGGAATAATAATTTTTCTTCATTCATCCACCTACTTTTCAAAGGGATTAAAGCCGAGCCCTGAGGATATTTGCAACAGTTTCACCATAGTTATCGCCATGTCAACTTTGCTTCTTCTTTTTTCGCTCATGTATGGTTTTATCGAGCTTAAAAGAGATACTCTTTTATCCCCTCCGCCGGAAAACGCACCAAGCATATTCTGCAGTGTGCTTTCTCCGGTCTTTTCTTCTTCCTTATACTCAATCTGGTTGTCTTCCGCTATTTCATTTATCTCGCTGTACTCCTCCACAGGCTCGCTGATGGTCTGTTCCTCCTGTTTGTTTCCGAGCATTGTCATAAGCAATTCTAATGCTTTTTCTATGTCTCCGCTCATGTAACGCCCACCCCCTTTTAGCTAAGTGAATCTTTAATTTTATTTATAATTGCAGGGTCAAGCCTTCCTATAATTCCCATAAAGCTTTCAATTTCTTCTTTGCTTGATGATTGAAGCTTTCTTTTAAAGCTTTCAATGTCGATTCCGGATAACATTTTTTTCATTGCTGAATTCTTTGAACCATCAAGAATTGATTTCAGTTTTCTTTCAATATCGGCATTACTCATGGATGCAACCTTTCTGATTTCTTCCTGAGTAATTTTACTTGTATTATTCACATTAAGCGCTTCCTTTCAAATTAATAGTTACCTTATGTTACCATTTTATGCCTCTCCTTTATTTACTGTGCAAACTTTTCAATTTCCGCTAAAACTGCATCAACCTTTTTCTCTGCGGCGTCAAAGTTGATATTAGGAATATAATAACTCTCTAATTTATCATGCAGTCTTTTAGCCCCTGCGAGCGTTCTGACCGCCTGCTGAAGCAGTGTCATCACAAGAATTTTATTCCTTAAAAAGTCGGAATCAACTTTGGCATTTACCATCTCGTCAACGTCGATTACCATGGCTCTTTTTTCATCAGCAATGGTCATCATATCGGTTGTTATAACAGAAAGCCCTATTTCGGGTACAACTATATTTCTGATTTCACCCTCCGGATTAAGCGGAGAATAGAAAACCTCAATATCATATCCCTGCTCGGACAGTTTGGTTTTCAAAATTTCGGTTATCATTCCTGATCCGCCGTATATCTCAGATTTTAATACAACCTGTTTTTCACAAACCAAAGTATCAGCATAACTGATTATCCCTTCAGGCGTGATTGCCTCGGAGAAAAGCTTTCTTATTTTTCCTGCTCCTTTTTCCGCCCTCGGTATATTGGCAACAATTTCCATTGCGACGTTTACTGCACTTTTTTTATCGGGCATAATGCAGCAGTTTTTATAAAGACAGCCTGCTGCACCTAAAAAATTATATGTCTTTGTAAAGTGCTCGGATATTTCTTTATTGCACTGAATAATTTCAGCTTTACTTTTTCTTAAAGCATTTTCATCCCAGAAATCGCCCATGTTAAGAAGGGATTCCACCGCTCCTGCGTTAACAACGTCAACAACATGAGGTGCGGTTCCGTCAACCATAGCAATCCCGACTTCCTTGATTATTACACCGTCCAATGAAAACGGGTCGGAGGAGCAGTGGACGTAATCAACGTCAAAACCGTGGTCCTCTCCCCATTTGCCGACTTTTTTCATCGCCGTGGATTTTCCCGTTCCCGGTCCGCCTTTTACTATATATATTTTATTAAATTTTTCTCCGTCCGCAAGAAATTCATAATATGAAAAAAATCCTTGCGTAGTGTTACCACCTAAAAAATATTCTCTTTTCAACCTAATTCCCCCTTTTTTCATAGTTTTATGCTCATATATGACAATTTATTCCGTAACGGAAGTGTAATAATATTACATTTTGATTAAAGAAATTCCTTTTTATTGATTGAACTGTAAAAATATGTTATAATTAAAAAACAAGTCAATAATTTTATACTGCCTTTGCAGTCGGAAAGGATTTTATTATGAAAAAAACAATGTTATCAGCATTGTCTTTGCTGCTTGCGGTTGTTTTGTTTTGCTCCTGTTCTTCACAGGTTAAAAACAGCTCTGTAATTGCAAGCGTAAATGGCGAGGACATACTTCTTGAAGAATATAACTATTTTCTTCTTTTTGCGGAACAGTCAATTCTTGCAAGCGCAGGAAACACCGAAAACAAAAAGGATTTTTGGGAAACAACGGATATAGACGGCAAAAACGCTGCCGCTCTGGCAAAAGAGCGTGCTCTTGACGAAGCGATAAGATACACGCTAATTTCACAAAAAGCAAAGGATATGGGAATTTCCACCGAAACTCCCGAGGCGAAGGAGCAGATTGCTGCTGCCCTCAAAAATGCCGAAGAGTTTATGGCTCAGTATGAGCTTTCAAAAGATGTAATGACCAAATTGCTTAAAAAGTTTTATCTGGAATCAATGATTGTACAGAAGGAAGAAAGGGACGGAAAGATTGATACATCTGATGAAAATCTGAAAAAAGTATATGAAGCGAACTTCCGTACAGTAAAACATATTCTGTTCCCCTACAAAGACCCGCAGACAGGCGAACAGCTTTATACCGAGGAGGATGCTCTAAATTCGGCAAAGGGCGTTATCGGCATGATAAACACAGGCGAATCTGATTTCGATACTCTTATGAATTCGCTTTCAAAAGACCCGGGACTTGCAAACTACCCCAACGGCTACACCTTCACAAATGACGGCAGTATGGTACCGCAATTTGAAGCTGCGGCATTTGCACTTGAAGTTGGCGAAATAAGCGAACCTGTTGCAACAATACACGGGTATCACGTTTTAAAAAGAGAACCGCTTCAGTCCTATGATGAATTTATTGCTCAAAATGACAAAGCTATAATTTCAACAATCGTGCAGCAAGATTATTTAACTGAGCTTATAAACAAACTTAAAGCAGAAGCTACCATCGAAAGAAACGATAAAGTTTTTGAAAAAGTCGAATTATATTAAGTAACAAAAAAAACCGCCGTTCGGCGGTTTTTTCTTTTACCTCATTAAAGCTTTATACTATCATTTTTCCATTTCATTAACATCACTGACAAAGATACAATTATGCATAATCCCGCAACAAGCTGGGAAATCCTGAGGTTGCCCAGCATCAGGCTATCCGTTCTCAATCCCTCAATCCATACTCTTCCCAGTCCGTACCAAAGAAGGTAGCCATAAAAGATAAACCCTTCAAAAGGCTTTTTCTTTCTGACAAGTGTCAGGATTAAAAAACCTACGCTATTCCATAAGGATTCATATAAAAATGTCGGATGGACGGTTATTCCCTCCTGAACGAGTTGCATACCCCACGGCAGGGTTGTCTTACTGCCAAACGCTTCGGCGTTCACAAAATTTCCCCACCTTCCTATTGCCTGACCGATTAAAAAGCAGGGCGCTCCGATATCCGCTATTTTGAAAAACGAAATTTTCTTTGCTTTTGCATATAAATAGCCCGCAATAAATGCACCGATTACACCGCCGTAAATGGCTATGCCGCCCTCCCAGATTTTGAAAACCTGAATTAAATTATTTTTATAATCGCTCCAAGAAAAAATAACATAATATGCCCTTGCGCAAATTATTGCCACCGGAAGCCCCACTATAAGCAGGTCGACTAACGTATCTTTGGGCAGTTTTTCTTCTTTATCGAGACGTACTGCCCAAAGAAAAGCAAGTATAAGACCGATTGCAATAATAATTCCGTACCAATAGATTTCCCTGCCGAACAATTTGAATGCAACGGGGTTAACGCTGAATGTATCAATCCCCAAACCGGGGAAGGCTATTTGAGTCAAAAAAATGTTTTGCATGATTCTATCTCCTTGAAATAATATTTTTAATTTTATCTCTTTTTGTCCACCCTGTCAATCTATTTGTTTATTGACCATTCATATTCTCTCGGCGTAACACCGAAATGCTTTTTAAACAGTTTTGAAAAGTATTGAACGTTTGTAAATGAAAGCCGGTCAGACACCTCGGTTATCGAGTACCTGCCTGTCCTTATATATTCCTTGGAACGGATAAGTTTCTGCTCTGTTATATAGCTCGAAAGCGCAACTCCGGTGCTGCTTTTAAAGAGCGACGAGAGATATGATGCATTAACGGGAATTGCCGCGGCAATTCCGCTGACAGAAATTTTGTTGCAGATGTTAGCATTTATATATCCCTTGACATAGGAAATAATATCATTTTCTTTTTTTTCTGTCGGAGCAGGCTCTTCCTTCTTATCCCCTGTTTTTTTTCGGATAAGCTTTATAATTATTTCCTTAAGGTAGCAAAGCGCCAAATCCTCACTGCCGAATTGACCTGAGTTTTTCTCGGCAATTATGTTTTCCATCAGTCGCTTTATTTCAAGGTCTGCCTTAAAGACGCAGTTTTCAAAAATATCCTTTTTTTGATAGTTCATTTCAAAAGATATTGTTGCAAAGCAAACCGATACGTCACTGTCAGAATACTGTCTGTGTCTCTGATTGGGGACAAAAATCATTATATCCCCTTGCTTCATAGGCGTTTTTACTGCATCATTCTCCCCCGTGACATTATACATTTTTCCGCTGTCAACATAAGTAAGTTCCCAAATCGCATGAGCCTCCGGCTTGCTTCTAAACCCTTTTTCTTTTTCATGATATAAAAGAGTATAAATTTTGTCGATATTTATAGTGGGATTCAGATAAATATTCATATTCATCGGCGGAATCGGTATCTCTTTTCTTTCACCGCTGCCCTCTGCATACGAAATTGTAGCTCTTTGCAAAAGAGGTGTCGCATAATAGTAAATTCCCTCTTTAATTATAACCGTTTTGTCGAATATAAAGGGAACAAGCATATCGGGCGAGGTGCCAACGTATAAAACAGCCGTTCCGAAGGTCAGATCCATTACCGTCGGTGTGTTGCATAAAAACAATTTGTCAGGCACTTTTCTTGTCAGCTCTGCAACCTTAAAATCAATATAGTTAAGCTTGTTTTTGGCTTCGCTGAAACCCTTTGGTTCTATCTCGCCGTAAGGTTTGAAAGTTAAAAAAGTTAAGCTTTCAAGCATTTTTACTCCCCCTTAAACAATTATACAACAAAAATATAAGTTTTGTAAAGAATTTTATATTTACTTTTTTATTTTTTTAATGTATAATCATACTATAGTATATAAATAAAAGGAGTTTATTTAATGAAAGCAATAATTCTTGCTGCCGGAAAAGGCAAACGACTTTTAAGTGAAACCATGAATATGCCAAAGGTTTTAAGACTTGCTGCGGGAAAACCCCTCATCGGCCATGTACTTGATAACATAGATTTTATTGACCCGAAAGATATTGTTATTGTGGCGGGTTATAAGCGTGAAATGGTATTCGAAACACTTGGTGACAAATATACATATGCCGTTCAGGACGAACAAAAAGGCACCGGACATGCCGTTATGATGGCAAAGGAAGCTTTTAAGGGATATAATGGCGATGTAATTATTCTCTACGGAGATATGCCCCTTTTCAAAAAAGAAACCTATAAAAAGCTTGTAGAAGTTCATAAAGAAACGGGCGCAGACTGCACAATTCTGACCGGAATAACGGATGACAGGCTCGCCTACGGTCGCATTATCAGAGTAAACGGCGAGGTTTCAGACATCGTTGAAGATAAGGATTGTACTCCCGAGCAGAAAGAAATTAAGGAGTTAAACGTCGGGGTTTATGTTTTTAAATCTGATGTGCTCTTTAATAATCTTGACAAAATTAAAAATAATAATGCTCAGGGTGAATATTACCTTACTGACATCCCCAAAATCCTTATTGGCGAGGGTAAAAAAATTGCATCCTACACAACAAACGACGGCACAGAGATTCTTGGTGTAAATACTCCGGAGGACCTTGAGCTTTGCGAAAAAATTCTTGGAGGAAACAATAATGTTTAAGTTCGGAACAGGCGGATGGCGTGATATTATTGCCGATGGGTTTACCAAAAGTAATATTACTCTCCTTGCTCAATCCATATCGGAAAAAATGATAAAAGACGGTGCGAAGGAAATTGTAATCGGTTTTGACCGCAGATTCATGTCCGACCTCGGAGCTACATGGCTTGCCGAGGTTTTTGCGGCAAACGGAATAACCGTTTACTATATCCCCAGCAATGCCCCAACTCCGCTTATTATGTTTACGGTTAAATCCTACGGCTGCAAATATGGTGTTGCTGTAACTGCCAGCCATAACCCCGCAGTATATAACGGTGTTAAGGTGTTTACGGAAGGCGGCAGAGATGCAAACGAGGAAATCACCACGGAGCTTGAAGAAATCAGTAAAACAATTACAGGTATTAAATCGCTGAATTTTGATGAAGCAGTTAAAAAAGGCGCTATTCAGTTAATTCATCCGTTTAACGATTATATTGACAGCATTATGAGTATGCTGGACATTGACGCAATCAAAGAAAAAGGTCTTAAAATTCTTTTAGACCCCATGTTCGGCGTATCAAAAACATCTTTGCAGACTATTCTGCTTACTGCAAGATGTGATGTTGATATTATTAACGACAGACATGACACCCTTTTCGGCGGTCGACTCCCCTCTCCCTCCGCAGCAACCTTGACAAAGCTGTCCGATATGGTTGTTCAACAGGGATATGATATTGGTATCGCAACTGATGGCGATGCCGACAGAATCGGTATAATTAACGAGGACGGAAGATTTATTCATCCAAATGAAATTCTTGTTCTTCTCTATTATTATCTTCTCAAATATAAGGGCTGGAAAGGCGATGTTGTAAGAAACCTTGCAACAACACCTCTGCTTGACAAAATTGCTGCCGACTTTGGTTTTATATGCCACGAAGTACCCGTCGGATTTAAACATATCAGCTCCAAAATGGAGGAAACGGGTGCAATTATCGGCGGTGAATCAAGCGGCGGTCTTACAATTAAAGGCCATATCAAGGGCAAAGACGGAATTTTTGCTTCTTCTCTGCTTGTTGAAATGATTTGTAAAACCGGCAAAGGTTTATCAGAGATGCTTAATGAAATTCACTCCAAATACGGCAATTACTATATGTCTGAGCGTGACTTTAAATTCTCTGAAGAGAAAAAAGCTGAACTTCAGAAGCTTATTTATGAGGACAAGGTTTTACCAGATTTCTCGGAAAAGGTTGCAAATGTAAGCTATATGGACGGTCTTAAAGTATACTTTGAAAACGGCGGCTGGATAATCGCGCGTTTTTCGGGTACAGAGCCGCTTATCCGTATATTCTGCGAAATGGAAAATCAGGAGCTGGCAGAAAAAACTTCAGATGAACTGCAAGCTCTTTTAGGACTATAGAGATTTCAATAATTGTACTGTTGAAAGGCAGCGGAATGGAGATTACATTATGAAGATTTTATTTCAGGGCGATTCAATTACGGACGCAGGCAGAAGCAGAGATTATGACGAATATATGGGTCAGGGTTATCCTACTTTGGTTGCCGGGAAGCTGGGCTATGACTATCCCGGGAAATATGAATTTGTCAACCGCGGTATCAGCGGCAACAGAATTGTCGACCTGTATGCCCGTATAAAAATCGATATGATTAATTTAAAACCCGACGTTATGAGCATTTTAATCGGTGTAAACGATGTTTGGCACGAGTTTTCAAGTAAAAACGGTGTTGAAACCGAACGATTTGAAAAAGTATATAACCTGTTAATCGAAGACTTGAAGGCTGCTCTTCCAAACCTTAAAATAATGATTTTAGAACCGTTTTTACTTCCCGGCGGTGCAAGTGACGGAAAGTATGACGAATTTCTTGCCCAGGTTAAAGAAAAGGCAGAAGCTGCGAAAAGAGTAGCACTTAAAAACAATCTTGTATTTGTTCCTCTCCAGGAAGAAATGGAAAAAAAAGCTGCTATTTCAGGCCCCGATAAAATTCTTACAGATGGCGTTCACCCCATCGCAGCAGGTCACGAAATCATAAAAAACCAATGGCTAAAAGGATTCGAAAAATTATTATGACAACGTAACTACCAAGGAGATATACCAATGAAAAAAATAGTGTTTGACAACTATACACAGCTAAGTCATGCCGCTGCAGAGTTTGTAGCGGCCGAAATAAATTCTAAACCAAAATTTGTTTTAGGTCTTCCGACCGGCGAAACACCTGTCGGAATGTATAAAAATCTATCAGAAATGTATAAGGAAGGCAAAGTTGACTTTGCAAACGTAACGACATTTAATCTCGACGAATATCTTGGTCTTAAGCGTAGCCATAACCAAAGTTACTGGTATTTTATGAATAAAAATCTTTATTCAAATGTTAATCTTAAAGAAGAAAATATCAATATACCTAACGGTACGGCACCCGATATGGATTTAGAAACCAAATCATATGACAAAAAGATTGAAGATATGGGCGGGCTTGACCTTATGGTGCTCGGAATCGGTCCTAACGGCCATATCGGTTTTAATGAGCCGGGCAACTATCTTATTGCTCCGACTCATATTGTAAAACTTACAGAGGCAACTATTGATGCAAATGCAAGGTTTTTCACTTCAAGAGACGAAGTTCCCAAAAAGGCTGTAACAATGGGCGTTGGCAACATTATGAAAGCAAAAAAAATTCTTATGCTTATATCGGGTGAAAATAAAAGAGCCGTTGCAAAAGCTTTAAACAACGGTATTGTTACCCCCGAAAATCCTGCGACAATGCTTCTTATGCACCCGGATGTAACGGTATTAATTGATAAGGATGCTGATCAGTAATGATTATTAAAAACGGTCTTGT